>NZ_CAURKP010000156.1:0-11963 GCF_963525155.1 uncultured Rhodococcus sp. | reverse complement strand
CATCCTCCGGCCCGCCGGCAACGCGGACCACTGGACGCAGGAATACCTCGAGCTTATCCTGCGCGCCTAACCCCGGGGGCGCTTTTTTGGTCGTACCAACAACCAAAATGGCGCACAGGGGCGAAGCCCCTCAATCTCTCCGCCGCACCGATTCCTCGACCAGATCGAGAACCGCTGACAGGTTGTCGACGCCGTGGCCGGAGGCGATTCTCGCGACCAGGCCGTCCATCACCAGATCCAGATACCCGATCAGAATTTCGGTGGGAACGTCGTCACGGAGCCGACCGGCCGATTTCTGTCTGGCGAGGCGCGCACTGGTCGCTTCCGTCAGTTCTACGGAGCGCTGCGACCACTTCTCGCGGAAATCGGCGTCGTTGCGCAGTCGACGCGCTATCTCCAGTCGCGTTCCCAGCCAATCGAATTGATCGGGCTGCGCGAGCATGTCCCGCATGACTTGGACGAGTCCCTCTTCGGCGACGACATCTGCCATCCGGCTCGCATCCTCGCTTGCGAGAGCGAGGAACAGGCCGTCCTTGTCCTTGAAGTGATGGAAGATCGCTCCGCGGGACAAACCGGTGACTTCTTCGAGACGGCGAACTGTGGCGCCGTCGTAGCCGTATTCCGCAAAGCAGCGGCGGGCGCCGTCAAGGATCTGACTGCGCCGTGCCGCGAGATGGTCTTCACTGACCTTGGGCACGGGCATCCCTCCTTTGTCGGGTTGCCTGTGAACACTTTCGGCCGTAGGCGCTGAATGTCGACTCAGTGCACAAAGCGCTCACGACCACCGATGAAACCTGGTTCGCCTTCCGGCGAAAGTGGTCGTGAGCGCTTTGTGACCCGTCAGGGGCCGAAAGTGCTCACAGGCACGTAGTGCCTACTAGCCCCGGATCATGTTGCGAAGCACGTACTGCAGGATGCCACCGTTGCGGTAGTAATCCGCTTCGCCGGGGGTATCGATGCGTACGACTGCGTCGAACACGACCTTCTCGCCGTTCTCGCGCGTCGCCGTGACCTTCATGGTCTTCGGGGTGACGCCCTCGTTGAGCTTCTCGACACCTTCGATGTCGAAGGTCTCGGTGCCGTCGAGCTTGAGCGAACCTGCGGACTCGCCGACCGGGAACTGCAGCGGGACAACGCCCATGCCGATCAGGTTGGAGCGGTGGATGCGCTCGAACGACTCGGTGATGACGGCCTTGACGCCGAGCAGGCTCGTGCCCTTGGCTGCCCAGTCACGCGAGGATCCGGAGCCGTACTCCTTGCCGCCCAGGACGACCAGCGGGATGCCGGCTGCCTGGTAGTTCTGCGACGCGTCGTAGATGAATGCCTGCGGTGCGCCTTCCTGCGTGAAGTCGCGGGTGTAACCACCCGAGACGTCGTCGAGGAGCTGGTTGCGCAGACGGATGTTCGCGAACGTTCCGCGAATCATGACCTCGTGGTTACCGCGACGCGAGCCGAGCGAGTTGTAATCCGCACGCTCGACGCCATGGGAGTCGAGGTACTGCGCAGCGGGGGTGCCGACCTTGATCGGACCTGCCGGGCTGATGTGGTCGGTGGTGACCGAGTCGCCGAGCAGTGCGAGGACGCGAGCGCCCTTGATGTCCTTGACCGGAGCCGGATCCATCGTCATGCCGTCGAAGTAGGGTGGCTTCCGCACGTAGGTGGAGTTCACGTCCCACTCGAAGGTGTCACCCTTCGGGGTTTCGAGGTTCTGCCAGCGGCTGTCGCCCGCAAAGATGGTTGCGTACGACTTGCGGAACATGTCCTGGTCGATCGAGGACTTGATCGTCTCTTCGATTTCCTGCGTGGACGGCCAGATGTCCTTGAGGTAGACGGGGTTTCCGTCGGTGTCGTTACCGAGCGAATCGGTCTCGAAGTCGAAGTCCATGGTTCCGGCGAGGCCGTATGCAATCACGAGCGGCGGGGAAGCCAGGTAGTTCATCTTGACGTCGGGGGAGATACGTCCCTCGAAGTTACGGTTACCCGAGAGCACCGCGGTGACCGAGAGGTCGTTGTCGTTGATGGCCTTCGAGACTGCCTCGGGCAGCGGTCCGGTGTTACCGATGCACGTGGTGCAGCCGTAACCGCCGAGGTAGTAACCGAGCTTCTCGAGGTACGGCCACAGGCCGGCCTTCTCGTAGTAATCGGTGACGACCTGCGAACCGGGAGCCATGTTGGTCTTGACCCACGGCTTGGTGGCGAGGCCCTTTTCGACGGCGTTGCGTGCGAGCAGTGCAGCACCGAGCATGACCGACGGGTTGGACGTGTTGGTGCAGGAGGTGATACCTGCAACGACGACGGCGCCGTGGTCGAGAACGAACTCACCGGCGTCGGACTTGACGACGACCGGCTTGCTCGGACGGCCTTCTGCACCGTTGGCAGCAGAGAGAACGTCGACCGCTCCGTCGTCGGCAAACGACAGAACCGCGGGATCGGAAGCCGGGAAGGACTCTTCGACGGCCTCGTCGAGCTGGGTGTGCTCGGTCGGGTGGTTCTCTTCCACGTAGTTGTGGATGTCCTTGCGGAACGCAGTCTTGGACTCCGACAACAGGATTCGGTCCTGCGGGCGCTTCGGGCCGGCGATCGAGGGAACAACGGTTCCCAGATCCAGCTCGATGTACTCCGAGAAGACGGGTTCCTTGTCGGGGTTGTGCCACAGGCCCTGTTCCTTGGCGTACGCCTCGACGAGAGCGAGCTGCTCGTCGCTGCGGCCGGTGAGGCGCAGGTATTCGATGGTCTCGGCGTCGATCGGGAAGATCGCTGCGGTGGAACCGAATTCGGGGCTCATGTTGCCCAGCGTCGCGCGGTTCGCGAGCGGAACCTCGGCAACACCGTTGCCGTAGAACTCGACGAACTTGCCGACGACGCCGTGCTTACGGAGCATCTCGGTGGCGGTGAGCACGACGTCGGTTGCGGTAACGCCGGGCTTGATCTCACCGGAGAGCTTGAATCCGACGACGCGGGGGATCAGCATGGAGACGGGCTGGCCGAGCATTGCTGCCTCGGCCTCGATGCCGCCGACGCCCCAGCCGAGCACGCCGAGGCCGTTGACCATCGTGGTGTGCGAGTCGGTGCCGACACAGGTGTCGGGGTATGCCTGTCCGTTACGCGACATGACGGTGGGTGCCAGGTATTCGATGTTGACCTGGTGAACGATGCCCATTCCCGGGGGGACGACCTTGAAGTCGTCGAATGCGCCCTGGCCCCAACGGAGGAACTGGTAACGCTCGCCGTTGCGCTCGTATTCGAGGTCGACGTTGCGCTCGAGTGCGTCGGCCTGGCCGAAGACGTCGAGGATGACCGAGTGGTCGATGACCATGTCGGCGGGGGAGAGCGGGTTGACCTTGTTCGGGTCGCCACCGAGGGTGGTGACGGCCTCACGCATGGTGGCGAGGTCGACGATGCAAGGAACGCCGGTGAAGTCCTGCATGATCACGCGGGCAGGCGTGAACTGGATTTCGATGCTCGGCTCGGCTGAGGGATCCCAGCTTGCGATTGCGCGGATGTGATCCGCGGTGATGTTGGCGCCGTCTTCGGTGCGGAGAAGGTTCTCGGCGAGAACCTTCAAGGAATAGGGCAATTTCTCGGTGCCGGGGACGGCCGAGAGGCGGAAGATCTCGTAAGAGTTCTCACCGACCTCGAGGGTTCCCTTGGCTCCGAATGAATCGATACTGGTGCTCACGTCTGCTCCACTCGTCTATGAGGGTCGCTACCGACGGGGCTGTGTCGGCAGCTGAAGCGAGGTACTTCGGCCGGGAAGATCCTCCGTAGCTCACGCCAATCGCACAGTTCGCGTGAGAACTGTCCGAACATCGGAGCTGCAGTAGAACCTGTCCTGACCGGTGGTACCTCTTGGTCCAAGTCTAACAGTACGCTTGTCCTGTGAGAATTCAGGGCAAGTTGACCGAAACAATCTTCATGCAGACTGCGGGCCTGCGCAACGCAGGCTTGGCTGGGTGACCGCACCCACAGCTACCGCTCGGGCGGCACGCGCGGCGGTTGTGTGTGACGCCTGGTGGCAGTCGACCTGAAGTAGGGTGCATGCAGGCCCGTCGCGGGTCGGCCGCCGAAAACGACCTCGGAAGAACTCCCCGCATCTCAGCGGTGGACGGAATCCGAACAGCACCCGGATGAGAGATGTCTGCTCCTACAAATCACGCTTTTGCGCCTGTGCACGTGAAGTCCCCGTTGCACGTCGCTGTTCCGTCGGACGTCGATCTCGACGACGTGCTCGCGGACATTTCGACGGACGGCGTCTCCGCCCCCGCGGATGATGTTGCGGGGCTGACCGCGGTGGTGACCGACGCTCGTGAACGTGGTGTCGACTTGAGCGTCGTAGTAGTCGACGCAAATCCGGGCCGGCCGTCCGATCTTCGAGACCTGGCCACGACGGTCGGCAAAACAGAAGGCGGAACGGTTCTCGTTCTGAGCCCTGACTGGATGGGTAGCTACAGCGATTCGATCAGTCGAGTGCAGCTCGAAACTGCACAGGACCGATCTTTCGGCGAAAGCGCAAGCGTGACCGCGGACCGCTTCTCGCACGAGATCGTGGCGCCAGGTCCGCCGTGGACGCTTTACACGGTCCTTGTCATCGCAGTGGTGGCGGTTATTGCCGGAATTACCTTTGCCGTCAAGTGGCGGCGAGAGCCAGAAAACGCGCAAACCAGACATATCGCCTCGACTTCGGAAACACCAGCACCATCCGACCACCGGGCCGATTCCGTCTGACCTTGGTCCTTTTGCGAGATTTTCAGTAACTCGTCGAAAACAGGTACTCACCGCTGTTTGCGGTGAGTACCTGCCCTTTTTGGTGTCTGCATGCCATTCGACCAGCTCAAATACCGTTTGTGTTATTTGTGGCTAAAGTTTCCAAAGAACGCTTGAGTGTCGTACGGTACAACTGGCACTTTTTGGGGAAGAAGTGTCGCAGACAGGCTGATGTTGTTCGACGCGTACTTGTCGGTTGCCTTGTTCTCGAGGTGTCGACGGTGGCGTTCGTACGACACGTCCAGGTCGACGAGCAGCTCTCGGGCTGTGGGCGACCGGTGCTTGGTCTGCGCATTCCCTCCCCGCACGGATCGGCGACCCAGCGGGCCGTGGCGTTACACGCGAGGGAGAGTTATTTGTGAGGCAAGTAACACGTGGCGGCGAGTCCCGTCGTGGTCCTTCCCGTAAATCGATGCGCCTGGCGCAACTGGTCATCGGATTCGGCGTCGTCGGATCCCTGATCGTCGGGACGCCGGCCATGTCCTCGGCCGTACCGCCACCGCCGCCGAATCCGAGTGACTCGGATATCGCCGCGGCAGATTCGCAGGTCTCGTCGAGCGTCGGCACCGTCAGCGCGCTCATCAATCAAGTCGCATCGGCAAACGAACAGTTGTCGGCACTCGACAACGAAGTTGCGATCAAGCGTGAAGACGTCAACAAGACTCTCGTGGATCTGCAGAACGCTCGCGGCGCCGCAGACTCCGCAGCGCAGGCCGTCGGAGTCACGAAACAAGCTCTGAAGGACGCGTCGGCGCAGATCGAGGTCGCTCAGACGGACTTCGACAAGTACGCACGCTCGAGCTACGTCAAGGGCACCAATACTGCGTCGATCTCGTCGTTCCTCGACGCCAAGGGTCCTGGCGACGTTCTCGACCGCGCCCAGGTCCTCAAGCTTCTCGCCAATACGCAGAGTGCAGTGCTCGACGGTCTCCAGCGAGCACGTACCGAGCAGGCGAACAAGGATTCCGCGACCCGCCAGGCCAAGCAGCAGGCCGATGCCGCCGCCGAGGTCGCCGCGCAGCTGAAGGATCTGGCGGAGCAGGCGATTCAGATCGCGCGCAACGCTCTCGATCAGCAGGTAGCCAAGAAGGCCGCGATCGAAGCCGAGCGCAACTCTGCCCAGGCTCAGCTCGACGCCGCCCGCAACGCCGTCGCCGGCTTGCAGGGTCAACGCCAGGCATACGCGACCTGGGACGAACAGCGCCGCGCCGAGGAAGCTCATCAGAAGGCTCTCGAAGCCGCTGCCAAGGAAGCGGCCGCTCAGGCCGCCGCCCGTGCCGCTGCCGACCAGGCAGCCAAGGATCGAGCTGCCGCACTGGCAGCAGCCCAGCGTCCGCACACCGCGGTCGAAGACCCGACTCCGACCGTCATCCCGGACGACGACGACACCTGGACTGACGAAGAAACAGGGACCGACGAGGAAGAAGAAACAGGGACCGACGAGGAAACAGGCACGGACGAAGAGACCGGCACCGACGAGGAAACGGTCACGACGCCCAAGCCCACCACCCCGAAGCCGACGACGCCGAAACCCACCACTCCGAAGCCCTCCGTCACCGGAAGCGCTGCAATCGAATCCGTCATCGACCGCGGAATGTCTCAGCTAGGCGTGCAGTATGCCTGGGGCGGCGGCGACGAGAACGGTCCGACGCGAGGCATCCGTGACGGCGGCGTCGCTGACAGTTACGGCGACTTCAACAAGGTCGGGTTCGACTGCTCCGGCTTGATGATTTATGCCTTTGCCGGCATCGGGATCTCGCTGCCGCACTACACCGGCTATCAGTACACCGCAGGCACGCAGGTTCCGTCTTCGGAGATGAAGCGCGGCGACATGATCTTCTATGGCCCCAACGCCAGCCAACACGTGGCGCTCTACCTCGGTAACGGTCAGATGCTCGAGGCACCACAATCCGGTTCGAGTGTCATGGTCTCACCGGTTCGGTGGGGCGGAATGACGCCGTACGCCGTCCGACTGGTGTCCTGACCGTCAGAGGAAATGCCGCTGACACCCGCATTGTCAGGGAAGTATCAAGTTCCCGACGTGGTGTTACGGCATCGAGCGCAACTACCTGGAATAGTTGACGGGGAACACGTTACTGTCGGTACTTTTCTAGGTGAAAGCGATGGATTCTTGGTGACCTCACGTGAAGATTCGGTCGGAACGGTCGACGTAAGCAAGGCGAGTGGAAGTGCGGACGGAGCAGCACCTTCCCTGGCAGCCGACGTTCAGACCTTGGAACGAGCGATTTACGAGGTCAAGCGAGTCATCGTCGGGCAGGACCGGCTTGTCGAGCGCATTCTCGTCGGACTTCTCGCCAAGGGGCACGTCCTCCTCGAAGGCGTACCCGGTGTCGCCAAGACGCTGGCTGTCGAGACTTTCGCGAAGGTCGTCGGCGGTTCGTTCTCCCGCGTCCAGTTCACCCCGGACTTGGTGCCCACCGACCTGATCGGCACGCGCATCTACCGTCAGGGCCGCGAGGAGTTCGACACCGAACTCGGACCCGTCGTCGCCAACTTCGTGTTGGCCGACGAGATCAACCGTGCCCCGGCCAAGGTGCAGTCCGCGCTCCTCGAGGTGATGGCAGAACGCCACGTCTCGATCGGTGGCAAGCGGTACCACATGCCCGATCCGTTCCTGGTGATGGCGACGCAGAACCCCATCGAGAACGAGGGCGTCTACCCGCTCCCCGAAGCGCAGCGCGACCGCTTCCTGTTCAAGATCCTCGTCGATTACCCGACAGTGGAGGAAGAACGCGAAATCGTCTACCGGATGGGCGTCGCGGCCCCGGAGCCGCACCAGATCCTCGGTCCGGAGGAGTTGGTCAGGCTCCAACGCGTCGCCAGCAACGTCTTCGTTCACCACGCGCTCGTCGATTACGTTGTCCGGGTCATCGCCGCTACGCGTACGCCGCGTGAAGTCGGACTCGAGGACGTCGCAGGCTGGATCGCGTACGGTGCCTCACCCCGTGCGACGCTCGGCATCATCGCCGCGTCGCGGGCCCTCGCTCTCGTCCGCGGGCGCGACTACGTAGTGCCGCAGGACGTCATCGAGGTGATCCCGGACGTGTTGCGTCACCGTCTCGTTCTTTCCTACGACGCCATGGCCGACGAGGTGACTCCCGACGCCGTCATCGCCCGGGTGCTGCAGACCGTCGGACTGCCGCAGATCGCCGCGCGGCCGGTTCCTACCGTTCCCGGACCGCCCCAGCAGGGCGCACCGCAGGCACCGCAGTTCAACGCACCGGGCACAGCTAACCCACAGGGCACAGCTAATCCGCAGGGCAACGGCGCGCCGATCGCGACCGCTGAGACGATGAGTCGCCCGCAGTGACCGAAGGCCGCGACGGTGGCCAGGCGACACCCGCCGGATCCACCGGTTCTCCGCCGTCGTTCCGATCCGGCGAGCTCAGCGACCCCAAACTCACCGCTGCGCTGCGCACCCTCGAACTGACGGTTCGCCGCCGCCTCGACGGTGTGCTGCACGGCGATCATCTCGGCCTGATTCCCGGTCCGGGTTCGGAGCCGGGAGATGCCCGCGAGTATCAGCCGGGCGACGACGTGCGGCAGATGGACTGGTCCGTCACCGCACGGACGACGCACCCACACGTGCGTCAGTCGGTCGCAGATCGTGAGCTCGAGACGTGGCTCGTCATCGACTTGTCCGCAAGTCTCGACTTCGGGACCGCCGGATGCGAGAAGCGCGACCTGGTCGTCGCCGCAGCCGCGGCGATCACTCACCTGACCAGTTCGGGCGGTAACCGCGTCGGCGCCATCATCTCGACCGGCGCACAGACAACTCGAATTCCGGCCCGCGGTGGGCGAATTCACGCACAGGCGATGCTCCGCAAGATCGCGACGACTCCGCACGCGCCGGACGGGGTACGCGGTGATCTGGTCGGCGCGATCGAAGCGCTCAGACGCCCACAGCGTCGACGCGGACTCGCGGTGGTCATCAGTGACTTCCTCGGACCGATCGACTGGGAACGCTCGCTGCGCGCCATTTCAGGACGGCACGACGTGCTCGGTGTCGAAGTGGTCGATCCGCGAGACCTCGAACTGCCCGACGTGGGCGACGTGGTGCTCCACGATCCCGAGTCCGGCCGGACCAGAGAATTCACCACGACGCCGCAATTGCGCGCCGACTTCGCCAGAGTCGCCGCCGAGCACCGCGTCGAGGTCAGGCAAGCTCTACGTCGTTGCGGCGCACCGCTCATGTCCCTGCACACCGATCGGGACTGGATCGCCGACGTCGTGAGATTCATCTCGGCACGCCGACACAGTTATGGTGCCGGCGCCGGAACTGGGGGCGTTCGTTCGTGAGTCTTTCTCAATTCACCGCACCGTGGTGGCTGCTGTTCCTCGCTGTCATCGCTGCGTTGGTGGTCGGTTACGTACTCGTGCAGAAGCAGCGGGCCAAGCACACACTTCGGTTCACGAACTTCGCACTGTTGGAGAAGGTCGCGCCTTCGCGGCCCGGGCGGTGGCGTCATATTCCGGCGATTCTGATGGTCGTCGCATTGGTGTTCTTCACCGTCGCCCTTGCCGGTCCGACGGCAGACAAGAAGGTCCCGCGAAACCGTGCCACGGTGATCCTCGTGATCGACGTGTCGCTGTCGATGCAGGCCACCGACGTCGAGCCGACGCGATTGGCAGCAGCGCAGGAAGCTGCCAAGTCGTTCGCCGACGGTCTGACTCCCGGCATCAACCTCGGGTTGGTCGCATTTGCCGGAACCGCTTCGGTTCTGGTGTCGCCCACCACGAATCGTGACGCGACGAAGGTCGCCATCGACAACCTCAAGCTCAGTGAGCGAACGGCGACGGGCGAAGCGATCTTCACCTCGTTGCAGTCGATCGACACGCTGTCGGCTGTTCTCGGCGGCAGCGATCAGGCGCCACCGGCGCGCATCGTGTTGCTGTCCGACGGTAAGCAGACCGTTCCCGAGAACTCGGACGATCCGCGGGGCGGATTCACCGCTGCCCGTCAGGCCAAGGACAAGGGCGTTCCGATCTCGACCATTTCCTTCGGAACGACATACGGGCGAGTCGAGATCGAAGGGGACCGAATCCCCGTCCCGGTCGACGACGCGTCATTGAAGGAGATCGCCAACCTGTCCGGCGGAAGTTTTTTCACGGCATCGAGCCTGGAAGAACTGCGCCAGGTGTACGACACGCTCGAAGAGCAGATCGGTTTCGAGACGACTCGAGGCGATGCGAGTCGACCTTGGTTGGTCCTCGGCGTCGTGTTCGCGACCGCTGGTCTGACGATCGCCCTGGTACGCAGGCAGCGTCTGCCTTGATCGAGAGCAGTTCCGAATTGTCCAAATACCGCTGGTACGCGGCCCGCAGAGAATTGATAGGTTGATCGCCATGTCTACCCCTCCCACGACAGTGGTTTCCGAACGGACCGTCACCACACCGCGCTCGGTGCTCGTCACCGGCGGTAACCGCGGAATCGGCTTGGCCGTCGCTCAGCGGCTCGCCGCAGACGGCCACAAGGTAGCCGTCACGCACCGCGGTTCCGGTGTCCCCGAAGGGTTGTTCGGCGTCGTGTGCGACGTCACCGACACCGAGTCGATCGACCGGGCGTTCAAAGAGGTCGAAGCGCACCAGGGGCCGGTCGAGGTCATCGTCGCCAATGCCGGCGTCACCGACGACACACTGATCATGCGGATGAGCGAAGAGCAGTTCACGAGCGTCGTCGACGCAAATCTGACCGGAACCTTCCGCCTCTCGAAGCGTGCGACCCGTTCGATGCTGCGCGCGCGTTTCGGACGGTTCATCTTCCTCGGTTCGGTGGTGGGTCTGGCAGGACAGGCCGGCCAGGTCAACTACGCCGCGTCCAAGGCAGGCATCGTCGGTATCGCTCGTTCCCTGACCAGGGAACTCGGCTCGCGTTCGATCACCGCCAACGTCGTCGCACCGGGTTTCATCGAGACCGACATGACGGCCGCCCTGGGCGACGACGTCAAGGACAAGGCCACCGAGTTCATCCCGTTGCAGCGGACCGGAAAGCCGGAAGATGTTGCAGCAGTTGTCAGTTTCCTCGCCTCCGACGATTCGGCATACGTCTCGGGTGCAGTCATCCCCGTCGACGGCGGACTCGGCATGGGGCACTGACCCGCTTTTCGTACACACACCTTTCTCGTACGTCTGAAATCAGGAGGACATCTCATGGGCGGCTTGCTCGAGGGTAAGACCATTCTTGTCACCGGCATCATCACCGATTCGTCGATCGCGTTCCACGTGGCCAAGGTCGCGCAGGAGCAGGGCGCGAAGGTACTGATCACCGGATTCGATCGTCTGCGCCTCATCGATCGCATCGCCCAGCGACTGCCGCAGCCCGTGCCGCCGGCAATCTCGCTCAACGTCCAGAGTTCGGAGGATCTCGCATCTCTCGCCGAGCGTGTTCGCGAGCTGGCTCCCGAGGGTATCGACGGCGTCGTCCACTCGATCGGCTTCGCTCCCCGTTCCTGCCTGGGAAGCCCGTTCATGGACGCGCCGTGGGAGGACGTGGCGGTCGCACTCGAGGTGTCCGCATACTCGTACAGCGCGCTGGCCAAGGCGTTGCTGCCGGTGCTCAACGACAACGCGTCCATCGTCGGAATGGATTTCGATCCGGCACGCGCAATGCCGTTCTACAACTGGATGGGCGTCTCCAAGGCGACGCTCGAGGCCGTGAACCGCTACGTGGCCAAAGAGGTCGGCGTTCGTGGCATCCGCTCGAACCTGGTGTCCTCCGGCCCGATCAAGACCCTGGCCGCCAAGGCCATTGCCGGTGACAGCACCGGTCCGGGCGCGGAGTTGGACAAGCTGAACACCGCCTGGGACGGTGCTGCGCCCATCGGCTGGGACGTCGACGATCGCGAGCCGGTCGCCAAAACGGTCTGCACCGTTCTCTCGGATTGGTTGCCCGGCACGACCGCGTCGATCATCTACGTCGACGGCGGCTTCCACGCGATGGTCGGCTAGTAGCACCCCTTCTACTACGCAGGTGAGTACCCGGGTGACTCCCGCCGAACGGCATCGCGCAAGATTGAACTCATGACCGCAAGTATGGACATGCAGTTCGATGCTCTTCTCGTTTTGTCGTTCGGCGGTCCCGAGAAACCCGAAGACGTACGGCCGTTCCTCGAAAACGTCACCCGCGGTAGGGGCGTGCCACCGGAGCGGCTCGACGCCGTCGTCGAGCACTACATGCA
>NZ_CAURKP010000155.1:0-12139 GCF_963525155.1 uncultured Rhodococcus sp. | reverse complement strand
GTTCGATGATGATGCGCATGATCGGGCGTATTCCGGCGATGAGTGCGGCAAAGCAGATGAGGCCGGAAGGGCCGGCAGTCAAGGTGAATCCGGCGATCAGGATCGCGACTGCGACCGGCAGAAGTCGTCTCGTCGCGACGGCGCGTTCGATCGAGCACCAGGTCAGCAGCACGCCGAGGGCAACGATCGGTTCGGGGCGCAGTCCGTTGTTGAACGGAAGCCAGAATGCGAGGAAGACAAGCGCGCCGGTCCAGAGGGCGAGTCGATTTCCGCGAATGGCGGCGCCCAGCCGAGGCGCAACCTCCCGGCTGATGACGAGCCAGGTGATGATGCCTGCCAACAGAGCAGGCAGACGGACCCAGGGGCTTGCGGTGCTGACGTGGGCCAGGAGTCCGAGGATGTTGTAATACGGCGTTCCGAACGGGGTTTCGGGGACCGCGAACCACCGGAAGTAGTTGGACATGTAGCCCGATTGCTCGGAGGCTCTTGCCATCGTGAACTGGTAGCCGTCATCGGTGGTGGTAGCGCCGATGAAGTGCCACAGCACCAGCGTTCCGACGACGACGCCGTCGAGGACGGTGAACTTCCACCATCGGGCGGGCAGAAATTTGCGTGTGCCCCGGCCGTCGCGGTTGTCGAGGCGGTGCAGCGCGAAGAGAGACACGACAGCCGTGAGTGCCCCGAGAATCATGGCGAGAGTCTTGATCACCGACGGGCTCGACGTGAAGCGAGAGTCCGCCTCGATCGAGACGTTCAAACCGGCTGCCGCCGAATCGAGGTCGCTGAAGACGCCGACTACCTGTGGCCGGCTGTCGCCCTCGATGACGCGCGGTTCGGAACCGGTGGCACTGAAGGTGGTTCGGGTCGGCTCGGCGGCGAGCGTGAGTGCGCATCCACTCGGCAGATCAGCGACGGGTGTCGAGAGCAACACTCGATCGCGCAGGACAACGTCGACCCGAGCGGGAGCGTCGGAGGATTCGGGGGAGACAGTGGCAACAAATCCGTAGCGGCGCGCATCGGCGGCACCCGGGGGAGCAGTCGAGACGAGCGTTCCTCCGGTGGCGGCCAACTCACTGATCGACGCGCACGGAATCGATGCCTCCATGCGCAACGGTGTGTACGAGACCAATGGCGCCTCGACGCTTGTCGTCGACCCGGCCTGCGGCCAGTTGACGGCGGCGGTGTCCTGTTCGATCGGCAGGAACGGTATCGAGCCGCACAAAACTATGCCGAGGATGGATGCGACAATCGCAACGATCCGTGCTCGGTTCGGTCCGCTGGATCGCTCGGGGGTCGGCAAGGCCGGAGGTGCGGTCGTGGCCACGTCACTGTCTGTCACGACTTTGGACCCTAGCTGTGCGTGACGTGTTTGTTATAAAAGCGCGAGTAATGGGATGGTCGTGTTCCCGGTGCCGTTCCACGGTGTGGGGGTTGTCGGCGATCGAGGCGGGGGTGCTGTGCACGAAGTTCACGAGTCCATTTCGTTGAGCCCACTCCTGCGGCGTTCGACGGTCGCATTCTGCGTCGTCCTCGGAATTGTCCTGGTAATTGTCTGCGGGTTCGCGGCGATCGTGCAGCGTGACCCGGCGGGCTACATCGGCGCCGTGTTGTCCGCGGTCCTGTCCTTCGGGTTGGCCGCGTACATGTGGAAGGTGCGCGTGATCATCACCACAGACGTCGAACGAGTGTCGATCGCGCTGTCTCCGGGGCTGCGTCAGGTATTTCGGTGGGACGAAGTTGCGTCTGCAACTCCAGTACATATCGGGATGGGCTCCGGAATCGGTTATCGAATGACCGGCCCAGGTATGCGGGTAATTCTCGCGTCACCCGGCGACGGGGTCCGCTTTCGTCTGCATGACGGCCGTGAAGTCTCGGTGGCAACACCTCGAAGGGATGAGCTGATCGAACTCGCCCGGCGGCGGGCGCCGGACCTGCAGTGAGCGTTGCAGGTGGACCGGTGAAAAATGGGGTGCGCCTATCCTGGATAATTGACGTTAGTTCTGTGTTTCAGGCGCGCTGTTCAGGGCCTGTGATGCCGGACCGGTTTGCTGCCGCTTGCACAGGCACCCCGTTTGCGTACGAGAGGAACTCTCATGCTTGCCCGCACCGACCTGCGTGGTCGTACCCCATCCACGGCCGAACTTCGCGCCGCGCTTCCCCGAGGTGGAGTGGATGTGGACGCGGTACTGCATCAGGTTCGCCCGATGGTCGAAGCCGTCCGTGATCGCGGGGCAGAAGCCGCCCTCGAATTCGGCGAGAAGTTCGACGGCGTTCGTCCGGCTTCGGTTCGTGTACCCGCAGCCGAGCTCGAGCGCGCACTTCGTGAACTCGACCCCGCAGTCAAGGAAGCCCTCGAGGTTGCGATCGAGCGCACCCGCAAGGTGCACGCCGATCAGCGTCGCAAGGACACCGTCACCGAGGTCGTTCCGGGTGGCACGGTCACCGAGCGTTGGGTTCCAGTCGAGCGCGTCGGGCTGTACGTGCCCGGCGGCAATGCCGTGTACCCGTCCAGCGTTGTCATGAACGTCGTGCCGGCTCAGACGGCCGGCGTCGGATCGCTTGTTGTCGCCTCGCCGCCCCAAGCCGACTTCGGCGGATTGCCGCACCCGACCATTCTTGCCGCCGCAGCCATGCTCGGCGTCGACGAGGTGTGGGCCGTCGGCGGCGGGCAGGGCGTCGCCCTCCTTACCTACGGCGGAACCGACACCGATGGAACCGAGCTTGTCCCGGTCGACCTCATCACCGGTCCCGGCAACATCTATGTCACTGCCGCCAAGCGTCTGTGCCGCGGACTGGTCGGCATCGACGCGGAAGCCGGTCCCACCGAGATCGCGATCCTCGCCGACCACACCGCTGACCCGGTCCACGTTGCCGCCGATCTCATCAGCCAGGCCGAGCACGACGTGATGGCCGCCAGCGTTCTTGTCACGACCAGCGTCGACTTGGCCGACGCGGTCGACAAGGCTCTGGCTGCGCAGCTCGAGATCACCAAGCATCGCGAGCGCGTCACCACGGCGCTGACCGGCAGCCAGTCGGGCACGGTGCTCGTTTCTGATGTTTCCGCTGGTCTGCGAGTCGTCAATGCGTATGCGGCAGAGCACCTCGAGATCCAGACCGAGGATGCAACCGGGGTGGCAGCTCAGGTCACCAGCGCTGGTGCCGTGTTCGTCGGCCCGTGGGCGCCGGTCAGTCTCGGCGACTACTGCGCCGGCTCCAACCACGTTCTGCCGACGGCCGGGTGTGCACGCCACTCCTCCGGTCTGAGTGTGCAGACGTTCCTTCGTGGAATCCACGTGATCGACTACTCCGAGTCTGCACTGAAAGACGTTGCCGGACACGTCATCACGCTGGCCAATGCGGAGGATCTGCCGGCTCACGGCGAGGCTGTGCGTCTGCGATTCGAGGCTCTGCGATGAGTAGTGCTCCTGGAGAGTCGATTTCGGTCGACGCCCTTCCGATTCGCGAGAACCTGCGTGGAAAGTCGGCGTACGGCGCACCGCAGTTGACGGTTCCGGTTCAGCTCAACACGAACGAGAACCCGCATCCGCCGACCCAGGCGCTCATCGACGATGTGGCCGAATCCGTGCGCGAAGCCGCGAAGGAACTGCACCGCTACCCCGACCGTGACGCTGTGGCGTTGCGGACGGATCTGGCTGCGTACCTGGCGAAGCAGACAGGTGTACCGGTCACCGTCGACAATCTGTGGGCGGCAAACGGATCGAACGAGATTCTGCAGCAGCTGTTGCAGGCCTTCGCAGGTCCGGGACGTAGCGCGATGGGTTTTGTGCCTTCGTACTCGATGCACCCGATCATCGCCGACGGTACCGATACCGAGTGGGTCGAGGTCTTCCGTCGGGACGACTTCGCACTCGACGTGGATGCTGCCGTCACCGTGATCGCGGAACGTCGACCCGACGTCGTGTTCGTGACCAGCCCCAACAACCCGACCGGACACAGCGTCGGCATTGCGGAACTGCGACGCATCCTCGACGTGGCGCCGGGCATCGTGATCGTCGACGAGGCGTACGCGGAGTTCTCCGCTGCCCCCAGCGCGATGACGCTGATCGACGAGTTCCCGGCCAAGCTGGTTGTGACCCGCACCATGAGCAAGGCTTTCGCGTTTGCCGGTGGCCGACTCGGCTACCTCGCCGCCGCTCCCGCGTTCATCGACGCACTGTTGTTGGTGCGCTTGCCGTATCACCTCTCGGTGGTCACGCAAGCGGCGGCACGTGCCGCCCTGCGTCACGCCGACGAGACCCTCGGCAGTGTGCACGCCTTGTCCGCCGAGCGCGATCGAGTGTCGAAGGCGCTGGCGGACAACGGTTTCCGAGTGATTCCCAGTGACGCGAACTTCATCTTGTTCGGTCAGTTCACCGACAGTGCACAGGCGTGGAAGGAATACCTCGACCGCGGGGTTCTCATCCGCGACATCGGCATCCCCGGATATCTGCGGGCCACCGTGGGACTCGAAGCCGAGAACGACGCGTTCATCAAGGCCAGTGACGAAATCGCAGGCACCCAGCTGGTCGACACGAATTCAGGAGAGACGGCATGAGCGATCGCATCGCGCGGATCGAACGAACAACTCGGGAATCAAGCATCGTCGTCGAACTGAATCTGGACGGGACCGGCATCGTCGACGTCTCCACCGGCGTTCCGTTCTTCGACCACATGCTCAATGCCTTGGGTACGCACGCCAGCTTCGATCTGGACGTCAAGGCGAAGGGTGACGTCGAGATCGACGCTCACCACACCGTCGAGGACACCGCGATCGTTTTCGGCCAGGCGCTCGGCCAGGCTCTCGGCGACAAGAAGGGCATCCGTCGTTTCGGCGACGCTTTCATCCCGATGGACGAAACGCTGGCGCACGCGTCGGTCGACGTCTCCGGTCGCCCGTACTGCGTGCACACCGGTGAGCCCGACTACATGGTGCATTCCGTCATCGGCGGGTACCCGGGCGTTCCGTATCACGCGGTGATCAACCGCCACGTGTTCGAGTCGATCGCATTGAATGCACGTATCGCACTGCACGTTCGGGTTCTGTACGGCCGCGATCAGCATCACATCACCGAAGCCGAGTACAAGGCCGTTGCGCGCGCTCTGCGTGAGGCGGTCGAGCCGGATCCGCGCGTGAGTGGCGTGCCGTCGACGAAGGGCACACTGTGAGCGTCCTCTTCACCTATCTGCTGTTCATCGGCGCGGGTATTGCCGTGGGCGGCGCCTACTCGATGTTCAAGGTCAACAAGCTTGCGTCGGGAATCCTTCTGGCGTTGGCGGTTCTGGCGGCGGTAGCAGGCGCACTGCGTCTGTGACGCGAAAAGTGACTGCGTCTGTGACGCGAAAAGTGACTGTGTCTGTGACGCGAAAAGTGACTGTATCTGAGACGCAAGATCCTGCTCCATCGCCGGGGTTGCTTCGCACTCCGGGCATGATCGGTGTCCTGATCATGGCGGCAGCAGCTTTCGGTGGCTGGTCGTTGCTGTTGCCGGTGGTGCCGTTGCTGGTTGCGCAGTCCGGCGGATCGGATGCGCTTGCCGGATCGGTGACCGGTGTCTTCATGGCGGCCACGGTCTTGACGCAACTGCTCGTGCCTCGGTTGTTGCGGACGCAGGGCTACCGGCGCGTGCTGGCGGTCGGGTGTCTGCTCCTCGGCCCACCGTCGTTGGTGCTGTTGATCTCGGCCGACGCCGGCCCTGTCCTGGCGGTTTCCGCGGTGCGTGGCATCGGTTTCGGCATGCTGACGGTGGCCGGCAGTGCACTGGTGGCGGAGTTGGCGCCCAAACGAATTCTGGGCCGTGCCACCGGTGCTCAGGGAATCGCGATCGCAGCGTCACAAATGGCGGGGCTTCCGCTGGGGCTTGCGATCATGGAACGGTGGTCGGCGACACCGGTGTTCGTCCTCGGTGCGCTGATCCCGGCGCTCGCGCTGGTGGCCATTGCCGGGTTGCCGAAGATCTTCGCCCAGCCGACCGGGGAATCCGCCCGGTTGAGTGTGTTCGCCGTCTTGGTTCCGGTGCTCGCTCTGGCGTGTGTGTCCGCCTCGTTCGGCGGATTGTCGTCTCTACTGCCGATCGCAATCTCGGAGCGTGCGGCCGTTGCTGGAGTGGTGTTGGCGACCGCCAGTGGGTCGATGTTGGTCGGCCGGTACTCGGCGGGCCTGATCGCCGATCGTCTCGGCAGTGGTCGGACACTCGCGCCGGCATTGGCGTCGTCGACCATCGGATTGGTGCTGTTCGCGATCAACGTCGACGGCGGGTCGACGCCGGTCTTGTTCTGCGCGGCGGTCCTTTTCGGGCTGGGGTTCGGGGCGGTGCAGAACGAGTCCTTGGTCATGGCGTTTCAGGCTGCCGGCCCGAGGCAACTCGGATCCGCCAGCGCGATCTGGAACATCGGCTACGACGCCGGCACCGGAATCGGTGCACTGGCGTTGGGATTCGTGGCCACGACTGCCGGCTATGCGTGGGTCTTCGCGGTCTCTGCGGTCGTTGTCGCTCTGCTCCCGGCACTGGCCGCGGGCGGCAAAGTGATCGGCAGCAGGGTTGCCCGATAGAGTTGGGGCATGAGCGCTTCCACGATTGCTGTACTCGATTACGGCTCCGGCAACCTGCATTCGGCTACTCGCGCACTGGCGCGCACCGGGGCGCAGGTGGAGGTGACCAACGACATGAAGGTTGCACTGGCGGCCGACGGTCTCGTGGTGCCCGGCGTCGGCGCGTTCGCGGCCTGCATGGAAGGTCTGCGTGCAGTGCAGGGTGACCGAATCATCGGCAGACGCCTGGCTGGTGGCCGACCGGTGCTGGGCATCTGCGTCGGCATGCAGATTCTGTTCGACCGGGGAGTCGAATTCGGTGTCGAGGCGGAGGGCTGTGGCGAATGGCCCGGCACCGTGGAGAGGCTGCAAGCAGAGGTCCTGCCGCACATGGGCTGGAACACAGTGGAGGCTCCGGAGTCCAGCACCCTGTTCAAGGGCATAGACGCCGATACCCGCTTCTACTTCGTCCACTCCTACGGTGTGCAGAGTTGGGAGCTCGCGCCGTCCGAGCACATTGCACCCCCGAAGCTGACATGGGCCGATCACGGCGGAAAGTTCCTCGCTGCCGTCGAGAACGGTGCGTTGTCGGCAACGCAGTTCCACCCCGAGAAATCCGGTGACGCAGGCGCCGAGTTGCTGAGCAACTGGGTGCAGAGTTTGTGACCGGGGGATCCGGACCGAACCGCGGTGACGATTTCTCCCTCGCCCGTCTGGCGTTGTTCTCGCTCGGCGCCGCTGTGGCTGCGCTGGCGGTCGCAACCGTCGTCATCGTTGTTCTCAAACCATCGCCGGGCGTCGGCCTCGTGATCGGTCTCGCGGGGGTCGTCGCTGCGATTGCGGCAATGGGCGTCGTATCCAAGCGGATGACCCGAAAAGCGTTCGGTGACCCGGAAGACGGTTCGAGGTCCTGACCTACTAGGGTTACCGCACGTGAGCCTGGTCCTTTTGCCTGCTGTAGATGTCGTCAACGGTGAAGCTGTTCGCCTCGTGCAAGGAGAGGCGGGAAGTGAGACCGGTTACGGGTCGCCCCGCGACGCTGCTCTTGCGTGGCAGAACGACGGTGCCGAATGGGTGCATCTTGTCGACCTCGACGCTGCTTTCGGGCGTGGGTCCAACAGCGAACTGTTGGCCGGCGTCATCAGCGACCTGACGGTCAAGGTGGAACTGTCCGGTGGAATCCGCGACGACGCTTCCCTGGAAGCCGCACTGGCCACCGGCTGTGCTCGCGTGAATCTCGGTACTGCCGCTATCGAGGATCCCGAGTGGTGTGCGCGTGCATTGGCCAAGTACGGCGACAAGATCGCTGTCGGCCTCGATGTTCGTCTCGTCGACGGTCAGTACCGCACCCGTGGTCGCGGCTGGGTCACCGACGGCGGCGATCTGTGGGAGACCCTCGCGCGTCTGGACCGTGACGGCTGCACTCGTTACGTCGTCACCGACGTCTCCAAGGACGGCACCCTGACCGGTCCCAATCTCGAACTTCTCAGCCAGGTCTGCGCGGTCACCGACGCGCACGTCGTCGCCTCCGGTGGTGTGTCGACCATCGAGGATCTACTCGCCATTTCCAGCCTGGTTGATCAGGGTGTCGAGGGCGCGATCGTGGGCAAGGCATTGTATGCCGGTCGCTTCACTCTCCCCGAAGCACTGGCAGCAGTTTCCGGATAGATTTTCCAGATGACTCCGACGCGTGACCTCGACGAACTTCTCGCGATTGCGGGTCGGCTTCTCGACGGCGTCCACGATCAGTTCGTCTCCGGTGTCGGCGCCCCGAGTGCGGTCCGCAAGGGCTGGGGTGATTTTGCAACCGAGGTCGATCTTGCGCTCGAGAAGCGGTTGACCGCGGAGTTGTTCGAGCAGACCGGCATCGAGGTGCACGGCGAGGAATTCGGCGGTCCCGACGTCGGTTCCGGGCTCGTCTGGGTTCTCGACCCCGTTGACGGTACTTTCAACTACTCGGCCGGATTGCCCACTGCCGGAACGCTGTTGGCGCTTCTCGACGACGGTGTCCCGGTGCTCGGATTGACCTGGCTTCCATTGATCGGTCACACGTACGCGACTCGCGCCGGCGGTCCGTTGTTGGTCAATGGAATCGCCGTACCGCCGCTGGAGCCAACCGATCTGGCGTCGTCGATCGTCGGCTTGGGTGCGCTCAACGTCAACAGTCGAGGGCGGATCCCCGGCAGTTTCCGTCTCGACCTCCTCGCCGAGATCAGCAAGGTGTCCTCGCGGATCCGGATACACGGTTCAACCGGAGTCGATCTGGCCTTCACCGCGGCCGGCATCCTGGGCGGTGCGATCGTCTACGGCCGCAACGCGTGGGACAACGCGGCCGGGGTCGCGCTCGTTCGCGGTGCGGGCGGGGTGGTCACCGACCTGGCCGGCCGCCCGTGGACCGTAGAATCGGAGTCGGTGCTCGCTGCCGCTCCGGGCATCCACGGTGAGATTCTCGATATCCTCAACGCGCTCGGTGATCCGCGCGCTTCGTCCTCAGGAGGACCACAGTCATGACCCTCGCAGTTCGTGTGATTCCGTGCCTCGACGTCGACGCCGGGCGAGTGGTCAAGGGTGTCAATTTCGAGAATCTTCGCGACGCCGGAGATCCGGTGGAACTCGCGGCAGCGTACGACGCTCAGGGCGCCGACGAACTGACCTTCCTGGACGTGACCGCCTCCACGTCGGATCGCGGCACGATGCTCGACGTCGTAAGTCGCACTGCCGAGCAGGTTTTCATTCCTCTGACCGTCGGCGGTGGAGTGCGCACGGTCGCGGATGTCGATCGTCTGCTGCGTGCCGGTGCCGACAAGGTCAGCGTCAACACCGCGGCGATTGCGCGCCCGGAACTGCTGAAGGAACTGAGTGAGCGTTTCGGCTCGCAGTGCATCGTCCTCTCGGTCGATGCCCGCACCGTTCCCCAGGGGCAGCCGGACACACCGTCGGGGTGGGAGGTCACGACGCACGGGGGCAAGCGCGGCACCGGGATCGACGCTGTCGAGTGGGCCGAGCGTGGTGCAGAGTTGGGAGTGGGGGAGATCCTGCTCAACTCGATGGATGCCGACGGCACCAAAGCGGGCTTCGACCTTCTGATGATCCGCGCTGTCCGGGCGGCAGTCCACGTACCGGTGATCGCCAGTGGCGGTGCCGGCCTGGTCGAGCACTTTGCCCCGGCTGTCGAAGCGGGCGCAGACGCAGTTCTCGCAGCAAGTGTCTTCCACTTCGGCGATCTGAGCATCCCGGAGGTCAAGGATGCGATGCGTGCCGAGGGAATCGTCGTTCGCTAGGCGTTCTCGGCGCGGATTCCGTCGAACATGAGGCGGCTGATGGCTTGGTTCAACGCCGTGCAGTCGACGGACGAACCGGCTCGCAATCCTTGAATCGCACTTGCCAGCATCATGCCGTTGACGGCCTGCGCAGTGTTGTCGACGTCGAGGTCGGCGCGTAGATAGCCGCATTCGACTCCGTGGTGCAGGTACGCCGCGGTCAACGATGCCGACTGGTCGAGTAGATCGAGCATCCGGCCCGTCAGATCGGCGTCGACGCCCGTCGTCTCGAACAGCAGAACCCGCGGGATGCGGGGGTCGTCGAAGAAGATGCGGGGGAGCGCCTCGGCGATCCGTCCCACCTGGGCGCGGTACTCGTCCAGTGTGCTGGCGGCGTCGGGAGCATTCTCGGTGGCCAGTGCGCTGATGATCTTTGCGACGAGGTCGTCGATGACGTGATCGATGATGTCGCGCTTGTTCTCGAAGTACCGGTAGAAGGTCCCATGGCCGATTCCGAGAGTTGTTGCGATGTCGGCAATTCCGGTTGCGTGATAGCCGCGCTGGGCGAAGCACTCGAATGATGCGTCGATGATCTCGCGGCGCAATTCCGCCTTTTTTCGTTCCGCTCTGGTCATGGCCTTCGTCACATCAGGAATGATACCGTTCTCAATAACGGAATGACGTGTCAGTTTCTGATGTGCAGTTTTTCTGATGTGCAGTGCACGAGAGGGATTCTCCGATGGCAGTGCAGTACGACGCAGTAGTAGTGGGGGCGGGCTTCGGCGGAATGGGTGCGGCCATTCAACTCAAGCGGCTGGGCCTGAACAACCTGGCGATCCTCGAGCGCGAGGACGATCTGGGTGGAACCTGGCACGTCAACCGCTATCCCGGTCTGGCTGTCGACATCGCGTCGGTCACCTACTCGTATTCGTTCGAGCCCAATCCGAACTGGTCCAGGCTTTTCGCACCGGGCGCGGAACTGAAGAAGTACGCCGATCACGTCGCGGACAAGTACGATCTGCGGAAGCACATGACGTTCGGTGCCGTGGTCAACGGAGCCCGCTGGGACGAGGATTCCTCGCACTGGGTCGTATCCGTCGAAGCCGCGCCGGACATCACTGCCAAGTACCTCCTGACTGCGACGGGTTTCCTCTCGCAACCGCATCGGCCCGACATCTCCGGTATCGACGACTTTGCCGGCAAGATCATCCACACCACGGCCTGGGACGATTCCTACGATCTGTCCGGCACCAAGACCGCAATCATCGGAACCGGCGCCACCGCTGTGCAGTTGATCCCCGAGGTGGCGCGGCAGGCCGCAGAGTTGACCGTCTACCAGCGCACCCCGATCTGGGTCGTTCCCAAGATCGACGTCCCCATTCCGAATGCAGTGCAGAAGCTGTTCTCGCGCATTCCGCTCACCCAGCGAATCGCCCGCGCTGTCAGTTCGTCGATCCTCGAAATGATCATGGTCAGCGCGGTCCTGCACTACAAGCAGGTCAAACTGTTGAACAAGGGTGCGGCGGCCGCATCACGTGCGTTTCTGCGGTCCCAGGTCAGCGACGCCAGCCTTCGCAAACAACTCACACCGGACTACGACTTCGGGTGCAAGCGTCCCACATTTTCCAACAGCTACTTCCGTACGTTCACCAAGGACAACGTGCATCTCGAAACGACGCCGATCGACCACATCGCTGCCGACGGAATCGTCACCGCCGACGGTCGCAAGACCGAGATCGACACCTTGGTGCTGGCAACGGGATTCAACCTCTGGGATGTGAATTTTCCAGCCATCGAGGTTATCGGTCGCGAGGGACGAAACCTCGGTAAGTGGTGGCGCGACAACCGTTTCCAGGCCTACGAAGGGGTCGCGGTTCCGTATTTCCCCAATTTCCTCACGCTCGCCAGTCCGTACTCGTACAGCGGGTTGTCCTACTTCACGACGATCGAATCCCAGATGCAGCACATGGATCGACTGTTCGGCGAGGTGAAACGGCGCGGCGCCGAAACATTCGAGGTCACCGAAACTGCCAACGCCGAGTTCCTCGACCGGATGACCGAGAACCTGGCGGACTCCGTCTTCTACGGCGGTAGTTGCCAGACTGCACGAAGCTATTACTTCAATCAGCACGGCGAGGCTGCGATTCTGCGGCCCACGTCGACACGGAATGCGTTCGTCGAAGCGAAACGCTTTCCGCTCGAGGACTATTCGATCGTCTAGGCGGGCTTGTCCCGCGTTCGGCTATCTTGCCGAGCTGACTCCGGTCGGAACCGATATCACGGGATAGCGGTTCTGCCGGTTCAGTCGGGAAGAGACCGAGCTGTGTATCAGTCGGCTCACCGCGGAGGC
>NZ_CAURKP010000154.1:0-12221 GCF_963525155.1 uncultured Rhodococcus sp. | reverse complement strand
GCCGTAAAGGCGGGAGTCGGTGTCCGTGTCGCTCTGACTTGGAATAAGTTACGCGTCCGCCGAAGTCTTTGACAAATCCACAGGTCAGAGACTCGGAGGCATCCATTTCCCCAGCAAGATTGCCCGTTTCAGTCGATTTTCACCAATTCGGACATCATGTGACGCCGGACACCGTGGCCGGATCGGCACGCAGCGGGAACTCACACCACTTGGACTCGGATACCTGCATCCTCGAACAACGCGACTTGCTTTGCGTCTACTGCAGCATCGGTAACCAGCACGGCCCCCGGCGGTATCGGCGCCCACGCATGGAAAGGACGTTCACCGAGCTTGGCGGAGTGGGCGAGGATGTAGACCTCGCCGGCACGTTCGATCATCATTTCCTTGAGCCGGGTCTGATCGAGCTCAGCTTCACAAATACCCAGGTCAGCGGTAACTGCATCGGCACCGAGGAATGCCTTGTCAAACGACACCCGCTGCAGCGACGCTTCCGCCAATGGCCCGACGAATCCTTGACTGAGCTGCCTCAGGGTCCCCCCGAGACATTCGACTCGAACACCATCAGCGTCGGCTAACGCCTCCAGCGCCGTAAGCCCTGCAGCGATCACCGTCAAATTCGTCACGTGACGTAAGAACTCTCCCATCGCTCCGACGGTGGTACCTGCATCAAGAAGTACGGTTTCCCCGGGCCGGACCTGCTCAGCAGCCCATTCGGCGATGCCCCGTTTGGCGTCGAATCCCTCCATTGCGCGTTGACGCAAGGAGGATTCCGGATGAGGGTTGAGAGCAATCGCCCCGCCGTACGTTCGAGCAATTACTCCCTGGGCAGTCAACTGACTCAGGTCGCGACGGATCGTAGATGCAGTCACCCCGAATTGGGCAGACAGATCCTCGACACTGGCCAGACCGCTGGTGCGAGCGAGCCTCGCAATCTCCGACCGCCTCGCCTCCGACTCCCGGATGGCCATCGCTCCTCCCCCTACAAACCCTGGTGCTTACTTGGAAACAAATGTGCTGGTTGCCAATTCGGCCGCCTGCCGCAGCGCTTCGACCATACTACCGGCCTCGGCGATGCCCTTACCTGCAATGTCGAAAGCGGTTCCGTGATCGACGGAGGTACGGATGACAGGTAACCCGACGGTGATGTTGACGCCGGCCTCGATCCCGAGAACCTTGACCGGGCCGTGCCCCTGATCGTGGTACATCGCAACGATCAAGTCGTAGTCCCCACGTCCAGCGAGGAAGAATGCCGTGTCCGCCGGCAGTGGGCCGTGGACGTCGATTCCTTCTGCCTTCAAGAGTTCGACGGCGGGAATGATCTTCTGCTCTTCCTCTCCGTACCCGAAAAGCCCGTTCTCCCCCGCATGTGGGTTGATCCCGCACACGCCGATTTTCGGAGATGGATTGCCCGTGCGCACCAAAGCTTCGTGACCTCGACGAATGGTCCTCTCGACCAGGCCGGGCTCGATCCTGGCAACTGCATCGAGCAGTCCGATGTGAGTGGTCACGTGAATCACCTTGAGCTTGGGGGTCGACAACATCATCGACACCTCCTCGGTACCGGTCAGGTGCGCAAGCAATTCCGTGTGTCCGGGATAGATGTGTCCTGCCGCATGCAGCGCTTCCTTGTTCAGCGGCGCCGTGCAGATCGACTGGACTTCACCGCGTACAGCGAGTTCGCTTGCGACGCGGATATATTGATAGGCCGCATCTCCCGCGACTGCCGACAGTTCACCCCAGGCGAGATCCTCGGGTAGCAAGTCCAGGTCGATGACGTTGATCCGTCCATCGATGAATTCAGCATCCTTGATCCCCTCGATCGCGACCACGTCGACGTCGATTCCGAGCACCCCGGCAGCCAATCGCAAACGCTTCGCGTCGCCGACAACAACAGGGCGGCAACGCTTTCTCGTTTCGCCGTCGAGGAGTGCGGGGACGATCACTTCCGGTCCGACGCCGGCGCCGTCGCCCATCGTGACAGCAATCAGCGGCAGTGGAGTGGAATAGATTGACATGGGATTGACCTCGTTGTCTGAAGGAGTCACTGAAGGTGGACTGTCCGGAGCGGCGACCGGGTTGGGGTGCGCGAGAAACTTCGTTATGGAGAAAAGACTGTGTGCATTCCCGAAACTGCCTGGCCGCGTGACGATGTACCGTCCGGTGCGATCGACGGAAAGTACTGCGCCGTGTTCGATTTCGTAAATCGGTGACAGCGTGTCGATCCGCAGGCGGTCGAGAACGCTGCGCGCGGTTTCGCCACCGGTAAGTACCAGGTCGATCGGGTACTCGTCGTGGGAGAATCCTGCATCGACGGCAGCGATCAGATCGGCGAGAGCCGAAACGAGGTGGACGGATTCTGCAGGCACGACAGGTCCACTTACCGAAACCACGACGTTTCCGCGATCCAGTGCGTTCAGAATCGGAAGCGGATCGACCGAATGCGCCAGCAGCTCAGCACTGTTCACTTCGATATGGTGCGCCCCTGAATCCCGAAGCAATGCCACTTGGTCCCCGGCAGACGCATCCGCCGTCCCCACAACGACCAAGGTAAATCGAGAATCACGAAGAGATGGGCACGCGACGGGTGACTGCACGGTTCGTCGTCGTGCCACTGCCGTCGCGAGCGCCGAGGTTCCTACCAATCGAGAACCCCGAACCTCCTGTGCTGCAGCCACAATCAGTTGCAGATCACTGTCGGTCTCGACGTCGCAGATCGCCACCGACCCGGCTTCTGAGATCGACGCAAGAACCTGCTTCAACCGCCCGGAGCGAATGTCGTCCAGCGATACGCCAGAAGTGATTGTCGACGGGCCGAGCGCCTCTGCAATCGACCGAGGAGCCGGCTTCGACTCCGCGCGCCACAGGTCGGTGGAGTGCAACGCAACCCCATCGACCAACACCACGCCGTCTTGCACCGTGCGCCCTTGCCTGGGCAGTCCGGCGGCGACGATGACCGGGGATCCGTCGCGGGAGAGTTCTCCAACCTCCGCCGCTATGTTGCCCCTGAGCAGGGAATCGATCTTCTTGACGATCTCGGAGCCGCCAGACGATTGCAGAACTGATCTCACGTCACGAGAGGCTCTGGCGGGGTCGGATCGCCGTGAGTGCAGATCGAAAACCGTCACTCCTGATCCGTCGGGCGCACCTGGGCCGAGTCGAAGCGATATGCCCGAACTGCGGAGCAGAAATCCTGCGGCCGACTCCGCGGCTCCGGAAAGATCATCAGCGATGATTACCAGTGGTTTCATCGAATTCCTCGACCCCCTTTCGGTCTGAATCGAGTATGCACAGCATCGCAACCGATGCGCGAAGTACGCAATCGAAGTTACGGGACTTGCGCGAAGTGCGCAACAGTGCCATTGTGAGCTGAGTTACAAGCGAGAGCCCGACGCGATTGTTCACCAACAGTCCGCTCGGAGCGTCGCCCCCACGCTGCCCCGTCAGGATCGAAAGGTCACCGATGACCAATACTCGTTTGCGAACACCACAGCTCTCCCGGCGATCCTTTCTGCAGTTCACCGGGCTGATCGGTGGCGCAACGCTTCTGGGCACTACTGCCGCGTGCGCCGGCCCTACCGGGAAGCCGACCCAGGACACCCTGGTGCTCGGGCTCAACCGTTCGCTCGTCAGCCTCGACAACAAACTCAATCAATTCGACGCAGCAGTCACGGCTCAACGTGGCGTCAGACAAGGTCTCACCCGGATCGGCGACAATCTGACTCCGCAACTCGTTCTCGCTGACAGGTTCGAATCGACCGGCCCGACCGAGTGGACGGTTCGACTCCGCGTGGGCATCCGCTACTCCGACGGCACACCTGTGATGATCGACGACGTCACGACGGCAATGCAGATGTACCAGCAGGTCAGCGGATCCTTTGTCGCACCGCAGTTCCCCGAGTGGCCGACGGTCGTCCCCATCGACGATCGCACCTTCATCCTTCGGACGAATTCCCCGGTGCCGGTTCTGGACTCGCTCATGTCCAACATCTTGATCACCCCGGCCGCTGCCAACGAACCCAACGAACTGCAGAGCGGAATCGGGTCTGGACCGTTCGTCGTCAGCGAATCGAACCGGGGCACCGGCGATTACACACTTGTCGCCAATGACAACTACTGGGGCCCGGCCCCCGGCGTACGTCGTGTTCAGGTCCGCTTCATTCCCGAAGAGGCCGGCCGCGTCGTCGCGCTTCGGAGCGGCGAGGTCGACGTCATCGACTCGATCAGTCCCGATTCCGCCGAACAACTCGCCGACCTGCCTGGTGTCCAGGTGGACACAGTGCCGAGCACACGCATCAACCAACTGTTCTTCAACTTCCGCAAGCCCGCCGATCACCCACTGTCCAATCCGCGTGTCCGCGAAGCTCTCACGTACGCCATCGACGGTGAGTCACTCGCTCGGGACGTGCTGATCGGATCCGCAGTCCCGGCCACCGGCCCCGCACCGTCGACCTTGGACGGAGCCGTGAAAACCGGCACTTACCAATATGATCCACGGAAAGCGCGGCAAATGCTCGAGGCCGAAGGCGCCGACGACCTCGAACTCACCTTCATCTGGGAAACCGGAGAGTTCACCAACGACGTCTCGGTGATGGAA
Organism: uncultured Rhodococcus sp.; assembly: GCF_963525155.1. Lineage (NCBI taxonomy): Bacteria > Bacillati > Actinomycetota > Actinomycetes > Mycobacteriales > Nocardiaceae > Rhodococcus > uncultured Rhodococcus sp. The sequence continues at coordinate 7,627 of NZ_CAURKP010000154.1, read as the reverse complement.
TCGGTACTCGAAATGATGAAGGCCGTGGGAGTACGCGTCAAACTCCAGCAGTTCGAACCGGGCGGTGACATCTCGTCCTGGCGCCAGGGCAAGACCGGCGACTGGGATGTGCTGGGCAACGGCTACGGCAACCAGACCGGACTTGCACTGACCACGTTGCAGGGGATGTACGCCGGCACAGCGGAGAAGGAAGCAACTCGCGACACCTATCACGGGTACGTCTTCCCCGAAATCACCGCGAAGATCCAAGCCGCATCCAGTGAACCAGACCCGACCAAGCGCGCCGCTCTACTCGACGCCGCACAACAAGACATCTGGAACACCTGGCCTTGCCTGTGGAGCTTCGTACCCAACGCACTCCTTGCGAAACGCACTCGTGTACAAAATGTTTCACTGACCCCGATCAACTCCTACGACCTCGGCGCCGTCCGATTGGAGGCCTGAGGCGATGACTCTCACCGCTCCGAAACCGCAAACCGCTCTCGGAATCTCTCCGCGTCGACGCACAAGGATCAACCCGACCGTCAAATACGTGCTCAAACGTCTGGCACAGAGTGCCTTGACGATCTTCCTCACGCTCACAACAGTGTTCGTCCTGATCCGAATGGCACCCGGCGATCCTGCCTACGCCCTGGCCGGACCTCTGGCCAGCACCGAGGATCTCGCACAGATCCGTGCTGACATGGGCTTGGACAAGTCGGTGTTCTCCCAATACCTGATCTACCTGTGGGACCTCGTCCACCTGAATCTCGGCACGTCGTACTCGTTCCAGGCCCCGGCCATGGACGTTGTCCTCGGCCGACTCCCGTACACCATCACCCTTGCCGTCAGCTCCATTCTGCTGACCGCCGTGCTCTCGATTCCGCTGGGCGTGTGGATGGCCCGTCACGCGGACACCCGACGCGAACTCGGTGCGAACGTCGTAGCCGTCGGCGGGCAGTCCATGCCGGAGTTCTGGAGCGGCCTGATGCTGGTGACGATCTTCGCGGTCTTGATCCCAGTACTCCCGGCAGCCGGTTTCACCACATGGCCGTCGTTGATCCTGCCTACCGTCACCATCGCCATCCTTCAGATCGCGTTGATCTCCCGGATGGTTCGACGCGAAATGGTCTCGGCCTTCGCTTCTCCGTACATCACGGTCGCACGTTCTCGCGGAGTATCGGAACGCGAACTCACCTGGCGATATGCGATGCGCAATTCGGCGATTCCGATCGTCACCGCGCTGGGCACCAGATTTGCCGGAATGCTGAACGGCGTCGTGGTGGTCGAGGTCGTGTTCGCCTGGCCTGGTGTCGGCTCGCTGGTGGTCCGCGCACTCGAGACTCGCGACTACCCGCTCATCCAGGCCACCGTACTTGTCACCGCGGTTCTCGCAGTGCTCGTGCAACTGGCAGTGGACCTCCTCTACCCCCTCCTGGATCCACGCGTGCGACTCGGAAAGGGCGCCAACTGATGACTACCGTCTTGGAACCTCCAACAACTCCACGCGCCAGCGCGGTCACCGAGGCAGACTTCGCACGCGCCGGAGCCACGCGCCGTAAGCGAGACAGCCGAGTCAAGATCTGGGCCGGCTCGATCTGCGCGCTCCTGGTGATTCTTCCTGTTGCATTGGCCGGGCTGCTCCCCCTTGCAGATCCGAACCAGACCAACCTGAGCAGTCGACGGCTACCGCCCCTCACCGACGGCCATCTGTTCGGCACCGATCAGTTGGGACGAGATCTGCTCTCACGGATCCTGCACGGCGGCCAGGTGTCTCTGACGATCGGTATTCTCGCCGTGATCGTCTCCGGCGTCATCGGCATCGTCGCCGGATCCGCCGCGGGGTACTTCGGTGGTTGGGTCGACACCGTGATCTCCCGCCTACTCGAAGCACAGCTTTCTCTGCCTCTGCTGATGATGCTGCTTCTCGTTGTTGCGCTGTTCGGCCCGTCCATTCCCGTCATCACGTTTGTCATCGCGATCGCACAGTGGCCCGAAGTCGCACGGTTGACTCGCTCATTGGTACTCGTCGAACGCGAAAAGCCCTACGTAGCTGCAGCTCGAGTCCTCGGACTTACCCGCATGGCCATCCTGCTTCGTCACGTCATTCCCAACATCGTCAAGCAGGCATCGCTCGTCGTCCTGCTGCTGCTCGCGCAGGCCGTACTGCTGGAAAGTTCGTTGAGCTACCTCGGTGCCGGACCGCAACGTCCATTCGCTACCTGGGGACGAATCATCGCCGACGGCCAGGACTACATCACCACGTCATGGTGGATCGTCACGTTGACCGGTCTGATGATCGTGCTGCTGGTCGTCGGAGTGAACCTACTCGGCGATGGTCTGCGCGATCGTCCTGCAGGTTCGAAACGACTGGGCGCAAGCCTGTTCGGGCGTGGCAGCGCCCAGAAAGCGAAGGCGTGAGACATGGGAAATCTACTACGGGTCGACGATCTCCAGATCGAACTTGTCACGGCGAACGGCGTCATCCGAGCCGTCGACGGCGTGTCCTTCTGCATCGACGCCGGTGAAACCGTCACCATCATCGGTGAATCCGGCTCCGGAAAGTCGACGACAGCCATGGGGATTCTCGGACTGCTTCCGGACGATCTTGCGGTTCTTTCCGGGAAAGCCGTGTTCAAGGGTCAGGACATTCTCGGAAACACGAAGATCCTGAACGATATTCGCGGAAAACACATCGCGCTCATCCCCCAGGACCCGATGACGGCTCTGAGTCCCGTCCACACCATCGGCAGCCAACTTCGAGAAGCAGTGCGCCACAGCGGTGTGACCGCGAAGAAGCAACAAATCGAGCGGGCAGTGCAACTGCTCGAGCAGGTACGCATTCCGTATCCGGATCAGCAACTCGACAAGTACCCGCATCAACTGTCGGGTGGAATGTTGCAGCGCGTCCTGATCGCCGGCGCTCTTGCTGCCGGCCCCGAACTGATCGTGGCCGACGAACCCACCAGCGCACTGGACGTAACCGTTCAGGCCGGGATTCTGGATCTATTGCTCGAGTTGCAGGAGCGCACCGGGATCGGAATGCTGGTCATCACTCACGATCTCGGAGTTGCGCGGTTGGTCTCCGATCGCATCTACGTGATGAAGGACGGACGTTTTGTCGAGACCGGTAGTGCCGACGTTCTCGTCGACTCACCGCAAAGCGCCTACACACAAAAGCTTCTCGACGCCATACCTCAACTGGGGCCTTGGGACGGCGACCCCGCCCGTTCAACACAGATCGGAGCCTCGGCATGACCCGCCACGAAACGCCACTTCTCGCCGTCGAAGATCTCGTGGTCGAGTATCCGGTTCCCGACGGAGTTTTCCGAGCCGTGGATGCTGTGAGCTTCTCGGTGGAAAAGGGCAAGACCTTGGCCATCGTCGGCGAATCCGGATGTGGCAAGTCGACCATCGCTCGATCGATCGTCCGACTCCTCACACCGACCAGTGGACGCATTCTCGTCGACGGCAATGACATCGCGCAGATGTCGGAGAAGTCGCTGCGCCCCTACCGCTCTCGCGTTCAAATGGTGTTCCAAGATCCGTACGGATCGCTCGACCCTCATCTGACTGCCGAGGACATCATCGGAGAACCACTGCGCCTCAAAGGTGTTCGGAGCAAGTCTGAACGCGCAAAGACAGCAGCAGAACTCGTCGATCGCGTTGGCTTGCCCAGCTCGGCACTACACCGGCGTCCGGCGGAGTTCTCAGGAGGCCAACGTCAGCGCATCGGAATTGCTCGTGCACTTGCCAGCGGACCCGAGATCCTGGTCTGCGACGAAGCGACCAGCGCTCTCGACGTGTCGGTGCAAGCGCAGGTACTCGAACTCCTACGTGAAATTCAGGCCGATACCGGTCTGACGTACGTTTTCATCTCACACAACTTGGGCGTCGTCCGAGAAATCAGCGAGACCGTAGTCGTGATGTCGAAAGGAACCATCGTCGAATCCGGTTCCACAGACACAGTTCTCGCCAGTCCGCGCGAGCCGTACACCCGCGCACTACGAGGCGCTGCTCTCGATCCCACCACCATGGTCGGCATCAAACCACGCCACGTGGTGGCAGCCCTGTCCAAGAACTTGCTAGCCAAGCAGACCGAATCACGAGGAGTTGCCTGATGACCGCCCCACTCGAGCTTCCGAAACTGGTGCTCGGCACCATGACATTCGGAGACACGGTCGACATATCGGGCGCCGGATCGATGCTCGACGCAGCACTAGGCGCCGGTATCTCTCACATCGACACGGCCAACGGCTATGCGGGCGGCGAGTCCGAGCGCATGCTGGCAAAGCTGCTCCACGGCCGACGCGATTCCGTCACTCTGGCCACCAAAGCGGGAATGCCGCATCCCGATGCCGGTGACAACAGCCCACTCTCGGCAAAGGGGCTCCGAGCAAGCATCGAAGGAAGCCTGCGCAGACTCGACACGGACTACGTCGACCTGTTCTATCTCCATCAGCCGGACCGAACCGTCACGCTGACCGAAACTCTCACCACCGTCGCGGAACTGGTTGCCGAGGGCAAGCTCCGCACACTCGGCGTATCCAACTTCGCAGCGTGGCAAATCAGTGAAATCAACTACACCGCAGACACAGTCGGAGCTCCCCGACCGATCGTCGCACAGCAGCTCTACAACTTGCTCGCACGTCGCATCGAAGAAGAATACGCAGAATTCGCGGACGTGACCGGACTGACCACCATGGTCTACAACCCACTCGGTGGGGGCCTGCTCACGGGGCGCCACACCTTCGAGGAAAGTCCCGCCGACGGCCGATTCGGCGACTCACGTCTTGCGTCGATGTACAAGGAGCGATACTGGAACACACAGATATTCGACGCGATCGCTCAACTGACGGCAATCGCAGAGCAGTCGGGCATCTCCCTGACCGAGCTTGCGTTGCGCTGGCTGGTCAGCAAGCCCGTCGCCGGATCGCTGCTCCTCGGAGGATCCAAAGTAACGCACCTCGAATCCAATATCGCGGCCATCGGGCGAGGTCCACTCGACGCCTCGACCGTCGAAGAGTGTGATCTCGTCGGTGCCGCCCTACGAGGCCCCATGCCCAACTACAACCGCTGAAACACCCGACCTTCATCAGGAAGAGTTCTTCACTATGTCAGCACAGGAATTCGCCGCACGCATCCGAGGACGCGAACGCATACTCGGATATTGGTCCGTCATCGACAGCCCGATCTCGACCGAATGGATCGCGCACGTCGGCTGGGACTACATTGCCCTCGACATGCAGCACGGCCTGATCGGCTATTCGGGGATGGTCGCCGGGCTCACCGCCATCGACTCGTCACCGTCCACCGTCGGGATGGTGCGCGTCGAGGCAAACAATCCGACGCCCATCGGCCGTGCACTCGACGCGGGCGCTGTGGGCGTCATCGTTCCGCTGATCAACAACGCCGAAGAGGCAGCGGCCGCCGTGGCAGCCGCCAAGTATCCGCCTTTCGGCATCCGCTCCTACGGACCCATGCGCTCGCAACTCCGTATCGGCCCCGTTCCCGCCGACGCGAACCGCGACACCGTTGTATTTGCGATGATCGAGACCCCACAGGGTCTGGCGAACGTCGAAGAGATCTGCGCAGTGCCCGGATTGGACGGCGTGTACGTGGGGCCGTCCGACCTACGAATCGCCGTCGGAGGTAAGCACTCCAACGATCCGGACGTCGCCGAGGAATTCGAATCAGCGCTCACCAGGGTGCGCGAAGCTGCCGCCGTCAGCGGAGTCGCTGCGGGAATCCACACACCTTCCGGTCAGGTTGCGGCACAACGGCTCGGGGAGGGCTACACGTTCGCGACCGTGGCCTCGGACCTGACACATCTGGCGAACATCTCGGCTCAGCATTTGGATGCCGCCAAGTCCTGATCCGGGTACAAAAATGGCGATGCTCCCGCACTTGGTACGGGAGCATCGCCATTCTCGAACGAACTATCTCTGAATCGCCTTGATCTCGAGGAACTCTTCGAGCCCGAACGTGCCGGCCTCGCGCCCGACGCCCGACTGCTTGTACCCACCGAACGGAGCATTCGTGTTGAAGGCGCCGCCGTTCACCTCGACCTGCCCGGCACGCAGTTGCCGTGCGACGCGATCCGCGCGATCGGGGTCACCTGACCAAACGCCACCGGCCAGTCCGTACTCGGTGCCGTTGGCGATCCGCACTGCGTCGGCCTCGTCTTTGTAACCCATGATCGAGAGGACCGGTCCGAAGATCTCCTCGCGCGCAATGGTCATGTCTTCGGTCACGTTCGCGAACACCGTCGGACCGACGAAATATCCACTGGCCAGTCCGGTTTCGCGACCGTCGACAACCGCGGTGGCACCTTCCGACACACCTTTCTCGATGTATCCGCGAACGCGTCCCAGTTGATTCGCGTTCACCAGAGGACCAAGCACCGAAGTCGGCTGAGTCGGATCACCTACCGGGAAATGAGCGGCGACCGCAGCAGCAATTGCCGCTGCCTCATCCACCTTCTCCGCGGGAACCAACATACGCGTCAGCGCCGAACAGGTCTGGCCCGAGTTGATGAAGCACTTTGCGACGCCGTCCGTGACAGCCTTTTCGAGATCGGCGTCGTCGAGAATGACGTTCGCCGACTTGCCACCCAGCTCGAGCGAGACCTTCTTGATGGTGTCCGCGGCAACGATGGCCACTCGCTTACCTGCCCGAGTCGACCCGGTGAAGGAGACCATGTCGACTTCCGGGTGGCCGGCGATGGCTTCACCCACTACCGGGCCGTAGCCACTTACCAGGTTGAATACACCTGCAGGCAAACCAATTTCGTCGAAGATGTCAGCGAGAGCGTACGTGATGAGTGGCGCAACCTCGGTGGGCTTGAGAACCACGGTGCAGCCCGCCGCGAGCGCACCGCCGACCTTCAAGACAACTTGGTGGAGCGGGAAGTTCCAGGGAGTGATAGCGCCGACAACACCCGCAGGTTCTCGAACAATCAGCGAATTTCCGACCTCGTGAGCGTCGAAATCATAAGTGCGCGCCAATTCGGCAAATGCATTCAAATTCGCGAGCGGCATTCCGATTTGTACAGGCTTCGCGAATCCGATCGGCATGCCCATATCCTGCGAAACCAGCGCCGCAAGATCATCGGTGCGTTCGGCAATTATCGAAGCAGCTTTGGAAAGATATTCGGCGCGCTCGCCGCCCGATAGTGCAGACCAGGCCGGGAACGCATTTCGCGCTGCCTTCGCAGCCGCATCGACATCTTCGACAGTGCCCTCGGCGACAGTTCCTATCAGTTCTTCGGTAGCCGGATTGAGAACGTCGATCCGACCGCTGCCAGTGGATTCGATCCAGGCGCCATCAACATAGATTTTGGTGCGGTCGAGAATATCGGTCATCGAAGCCTCCGTAGTCATCACGCGTGCACAGGTGAGGTGGGCCCGATCACACGGGGCACCTCTTCCGAGCCTAGCCACGCTCGACGGGTTCCGTGGCAGGTTGGTGTCGCGATTGACGTTCCACTGACGAGACCTGTGGTGCGCGCACGCTTTTCAGTGATGGTGTGAACGTACCGTTCCCCTCGTCCAAGAGGGTGAGCGTGTCGTTCACTCGATGCGGGGGTGCCGGGGGGGGTGCGTTCGGGGGTTGGGGGGGGGGGGGGGTGTGGGGACGAGACCGCCCC
>NZ_CAURKP010000153.1:0-12263 GCF_963525155.1 uncultured Rhodococcus sp. | reverse complement strand
GAACGACGGTCCGTGGTAGGCCGCTGTCGAAAGATTCGACACCAACTTCGGTACGTCGGGGTCGGTCCAGGTCACGATGTCGTCGCGGTTGATGCCGCTCTGCTCCTGGATGGCGACGTGTCCTTCGAAGACATTCTTGAAATAGGTGGGGAACGAGAAGTGCACGTAGAAGAAGTGCGCCATGTCAACGACGTTGTCGACGATTTCTCGGCAGTTCGTATCGATGACTATCGACTTCCAGACCCAATCGGTCCACTCGTGCTCCGCAGACTTGATGATCGGTATGGCGACTTCGGCAGGAGGCGGATTGCCTTCGGGGTCGTGCCAGACGAAGAGCAGCCCGTCTTGTTCGAGCGCAGTCCAAGCGCGGGTCTTGGCAAGCGGGGGGACACGTCGAGCATAGGGAATCGCGGTGCACTTACCGTTGCCTCCCCACCTCCAGTCGTGGAAGGGGCACGCGATCGAATCGCCCTTGACCGTGCCCTGACTCAGGTCGCCGCCCATGTGACGGCAGTACGCGTCGAGGATCTTCAGTTCGCCATGCGAGTCGGAGAAGACGACCAGTTTGGTACCGAAAGCTTCGACGGAATGCGGGTTCCCGTCGCTGTAGTCCTTGGCGAGGCCGAGGCAGTGCCATCCGCGGGCAAATCGAGTGGGAGGTTCTCCCTGGTCGATGATGCGAACCTCTTCCGATTCATTGACATCCGCAATTGTCATGTTCTTCCTTTCGTGAGTGCACCCGGTGGGCTGGACCGAGCGACGTTGTACGACAGTCGAAGGGGGGTAAATCTCTGGGCAAGTCACATACGCTGCGACGAGATGTTGCCGCCGTCGACAACCAATTCCGTTGCGGTGATGTAACTTGCTTCGTCGGACAGCAGGAAGCGGACAGCGTGTGCGATTTCCTCCGGGCGACCGAGCCTGCCGAGGAGGATGCGTCGTTCGAATGCCCCGTCACCCAATGCGTCTACGGTCGGCTGAAGCAGAGGGGTCAGAATCTGTCCGGGAGAGACGCAGTTGATCCGAATGCCGTCCGGGCCCAGTCGGTCCGCCAGCGATCGGACCATCGACAACATCCCACCCTTTGCAGCGGAGTAGACAGGGTTGATTGCATTGCCCAAAGTTGCGTTGATCGAAGCGATTCCGACTATTGCCGAACCGGGATTGGCCGTGAAATCAGGCATCAACTGTTGAACCAACAGGATGAGCGGACGTAGATGGGTGTTGATACCCGTCTCCCACACATCGAGCGTCACTCCTTCGAGGGATCCGATATCGACGACCCCGGCGGAGTGAACAAGTCCGCCGATGGAGGGAAGTGAGGAACGGGTTGTGGCCAATGCGGCCGCGTAGTCGTCCGCTCTCGTGAGATCGATTCCCACTCCGATGGCGTCGATGCCGAATTCGGAGGAGATCACTGCTGCCTGATCGACCGCTTTTGCCTCGTCGATATCCCAGAGAGCGACTGGTCGTCGGATCGCCGCGAGCGCGCGGGCGGAGGCCAATCCGATTCCGGATGCGCCGCCGGTGATGATCACGCCTGTCGACGGGGATGAAGCATTCATGTGTCCTCCTGATTTTGAAGCGTTCTGCTCGGCGCCGCATGATCTGATGGGCTCCGGTCATCACTGTGACGAGGGATGGATTCGGGCTCAACGAACATGACCGATCATCGGTATAGGTGCTGGTGAGAGCCCATGCAGATGCATCTCCCGCTGCGTGGGAAACGTACTGGCGTCGTGTGTCCACGGAAGCTCAGATGGGCGGAACGAATGTTGGCTGCCGAAGCGGCGGGCCACCGGAACGGAGACATCGATGTTGGTCGGACCGATCACCGAAGAGTCCATCCCCATGTCAACTCTCGACAGACTGTCGGTGGTGGTGGACTGCTTTCGTGACGCGCCTCGGCTGACATTGGGGGAGGTCGCGCGCCGAACCGGGATTCCGCGATCGTCCGTGCACCGGATGCTACTGAAACTCGTGAGGATGAACTGGCTACGCCGCGAAGGACTCGAGTACGAGATAGGCGACAAGCTAGGAGATCTGGGCGCGCTCTCGCTGTATCGAAACAAAGTGGATCGAGTGGTTACGCCCCTACTTCAGCAATTGCATTTCGTGACTGGACACGCCGTGCACCTCGGGGTGTTGGAAGGAAACCATGTGCGCTACATCCAGAAGATCGGGAGCCTGATGGTCCCCGACCTTCAGACTCGCGTCGGCTCACGTATCCCAGCGCAAGCGTCGACCATCGGGAAGTCACTGTTGAGCGCCGGCAACAGATCGGTGGCATCGTCGCACAACGCCAATGACGTTCGCCAACACGCAGTTGCGTTCGGAATCTGCAATTCCGGGATGGGCTGTATCGGCGCGCGAATCGGGGTGCTCGACCACATGCCAGTAGGTCTCTCGATTTGTGGGCCCTTGATTCGCGGCACGATAGACAAGAGGAACGCCGCTCCCGTACAGATGGCGGCAGCAGCGATCTCGCAGTATTTCGGAATGATCGACGGGTTCGAGCAGGAGAAGACGGGATAGTCCGACAAACGCAAAGAGTGCGCCTCCCCCCACTACGCGTAAAGCGCAGTGGGGGAGACGCACTCGGATGAATCTGCGTCAGCGAAGAGCCGCAAGCGCGTCGATACGCTTGGCCGCGTCCTCCATGATGTTCTCTATCAGTTCCTTGCAGCTGGGCAGATCGTTGATCATTCCGACAACCTGACCCGAGGCAAGCACGCCGGCTTCCGTATTGCCCTCGACCAGTCCGGCCTTGAGCAACATCGGTGTGTTGGCTGCCATGATGATCTGCATCAGCGTGCGGTCACCCGACCGCTTCATCGCGAGACCGTCCTTGGCGAGGGTCGACCACTTCATGCCCGTCATGGCCTTGAACTTCGTGGCATTCTTGGCCGCGGCGATCAAACCGGTTGCATAGCTGGAACCTTCGAGGCTGTTGACCAGGTCGGTGTTGAGCACACGATGAGGCATGCCGTCGACCTTGCGGGAGACAGTCGTATCCGTCAGGCCGCGCTTGAGATACTCCTGTTTGACGGAATCGGGCACCGAAGAGTCGCTGGTGAGAAGGAATCGCGTTCCCATCGCGACACCGGCAGCGCCGTACGCCAGTGCGGCAGCCAGCCCGCGGCCGTCGAAGAATCCGCCACCGGCGATGACCGGAATATCGACCGCGTCGAGAACCGAGGGGAGAAGCAATGTCGTGGCCACACCGCCGGTATGGCCACCACCTTCGCCGCCCTGGACGATGACGGCGTCCGCGCCCCAGGATGCAACCTTGACCGCATGCTTCGCAGCACCGATCGAGGGCACGACGACGATGCCGTGGTCCTTGAGCTTGGCGATCAGTTCCTTCTTGGGAGCCAACGCAAACGACGCGACCTTGACGCCCTCACGGATCAGCAGGTCCGCGCGCTGCGGCGCGTCGGTGGCGTCGGCACGCATGTTGACGCCGAACGGCTTGTCCGTGAGCTGCTTCGTCTTCTTGATCGCGTGCTCGAGCTCGTCGTATGTCATCGTGGCCGAAGCCAGGATGCCGAGACCACCGGCGTTAGCCGTTGCCGACGTGAGAGCGGGACCGGAAACCCAGCCCATACCCGTCTGCACGATCGGGTACTCGACACCGACCAGTTCGGTCAGCGCGGTCTTCAGGGTGGGGGTCATGCCGAGACCTCACGGTCCCGGAGGTTGCGCGGATCGAGGGTTTCGCGGATGAGGTGAAGTTCTTCGGCGGTGGGGTCACGGGTGATACCGGCCTCGGCGAGTCCGGCAACCTCGAACGAGGTGTTCTCGGCTACCTCTTCGGCGGTGACGCCGGGGTGAAGGCTCAACGCGCGGAAGGTGTTTCCCGGTCCGCCGAAGTCGAAGACACCGAGGTTGGTGACAACGCGGGGGATGTTCAGGTACTTGTAAGCCGGATTCTCGGGATCGATCTGGTCGTAGCCGACACCGCACACCACGTCGACCTTGTCGACGAACACTCGCTTGGAGTGCTTGGGGACGAAGTAGCTCGTCGCGTGGTTGATCGTGTTACCCGGGGCGCCGCGCACACCGAACATCTGACGCGTCGGCTGCTGAAGCGGACCGAAAGCGGAGAGGTTCTGGTTGCCGTGGCGATCGAGCTGATTGGCGCCCATGACAACGTGGCGACGGCCGGAAGCGACGACGTCGAACACCTTGCGGAAAGGCATCCATCCTTCGATGGGGCCCTTCGTTCCGACTGCCGGAGTGTCCTCGAGGATGAGGGCTTCACCGTCGGTGATCAGCAGGTCGGGTTCGGTGGTGAGCCGAGCCAGGCGAGCGCCGATGGTGGACGACGTCGACATCGGGCTGGCCATGATTTCGCCTGCACCGGAAAAGATTTCAGCGCAAGCCAGAACAACGTACTCTGCGCGGGTGACGGTGGATTCGCTCATTTTGCCTGCTCCCCTGCCTTTGATGAATCGGCAAACTTCTTTACTGCGGCTTGGTAGTCCTCTTCGCTGCCGGAGAGGAAGGTGTCGACGAACGCCTGCCACGACTCGGGGGTCTTGGCGGACTCGGCGTAGTGACGCTGGAACTTCTCGTCGCGGCCGTAGCTTTCGCCGGCCAACGTGAAGTGCGCACCATTGGGTGCCTCGACGACGGCGTCGACCATCATGCGGTTGAGCAGAAGGTTCTGCAGTGGAACAGATTTGACCAGTTCCTCGGTCTCGACGATGCGTTCGACGGAGACGTAACGCTTTTCGGCGGCCATGCAGTACAGGTCGTCGAAGTACGGGTCGACGCCGTTGTACGCGGCATTGCCGTGCTTGTCACCGAGATTGAGGTGAACGAACGACGCATCGAGGTTGAGTGCAGGCATCGCGATCAAGGTCTCGGAGCGGCCGTCGGCCTCGGGGTACGGGGAGGTGACGGTCTTGAGTTCGTCGCCCCAGAAGTTGCGGACGTCCGAACCCAGGCCTGCGCGGATCGGGAGGAAGGGGAGGCGAGCGGCAGCGGCTTCGAGGCCGCACTTGACCATGCCCTCGTCCATCTCGCGGACTTCGATCTCACCGGCGGTGCGCGCCTTGGCAAACCACGGATCGTAGAACGGTGCGGAGTCCAGGGACACGAAACCGTAGTACGCCTTCTTGACCTTGCCGGCCGAGCACAGCAGTCCGAGATCCGGTCCGCCGTAGGTGACCACGGTCAGGTCTTTGATGTCCGAACGCAGAATTGCACGCACGAACGCCATCGGCTTGCGGCGAGATCCCCAGCCGCCCAGGCCGATCGTCATTCCGCTGCGGAGTTCGCCGACTACCTCGTCGAGCGACTTCGTCTTGTCACGCTTGCTAGCCATGTTTGTCTCAGCCTTCCTTCTGGGTTGCGTTCTCGCGCGGCTTGCCGGTGGCGACGAACTCGTCGCGGTGCTCGTCGGACACACCGAGGAGATTGAGTTCGAAGGTGTAGCCCTGCTCGAGGCGGTAGCTGCCCTTGACGTCCACCGGGTCGATGCCGTTGATGGCTTCCTTGGCACACCGGATGATGCGGGTGTCCTTGGCGGCGATCTTCGCGGCGATCTCGCGAGCGCACTCGTCGAGCTTCTCGCGCGGGACCACGTCGTAGACGCTGCCGAACTGCTTGAGTGTGTGGGCGTCGACGCTCTGGGCGGTGTAGTAGAGCGTGCGCATCATGTGCTGTGGCACCAGCCTCGAGAGGTGTGTGGCAGCGCCGAGTGCGCCGCGGTCGACCTCGGGGAGGGAGAAGATCGCGTCGTCGGAAGCGACGATCACGTCCGCGTTGCCGACGAGTCCGATGCCGCCGCCGACACAGAATCCGTTGACCGCCACGACGACGGGTACAGCACAGTCGTAGACAGCCGCGAAGGCCGCGGCGCAACCGCGGTTGGCGGCGACCAGCGCGTCGAATCCCTCGGTGGCCTGCATCTCCTTGATGTCGACGCCGGCGTTGAATCCGCGTCCCTCGGCTCGCAGGATCACCACGTGAGTGTTGAGATCCTTGCCCGCGTCGAGGATGGCGTCGGCAAGCTCGAACCATCCCTTGGACGGGATTGCATTGACCGGCGCGTAGTCGATAGTGACCGTGGTGATGCCGGTTCCGTCGGAGGAGGTGCTGATGCCCATATCGGGATTCCTTACGTCTGTGTACCAAACCAAGCGATTGCTTGGTAAGTTAGCACACAAGCGGAGCCGACAAGCCCGAGCAGAGTGCATTAGGAGACAAATATGAGTGGATTGGTCGACGGACGCGTAGTCATCATCACCGGGGCTGGCCGCGGTATCGGACGTGCGCATGCATTGGCATTTGCTGCCGAGGGCGCCAAGGTCGTCGTCAACGACATCGGTGCGGGTGCCGACGGTTCCGCGACCGGTGAGAGTCCGGCCGAGCAGGTTGTCGCGGAGATCATCGCCGCCGGTGGCCAAGCAGTGGTCAACGGAGACGACGTCGCCGACTGGGCGGGCGCCGAGAATCTGATCAAGACCGCGATCGACACCTTCGGTGGCCTGGACGTACTCGTGAACAACGCAGGCTTCCTGCGAGACCGCATGCTGGTCGGCATGAGCGAAGGCGAGTGGGACGCGGTGATCCGCGTGCACCTCAAGGGGCACTTCGCGCCGCTCCGTCACGCTGCTGCCTACTGGCGCGCCGAGGCCAAGGCAGGCAAGACCGTCGACGCACGCATCATCAACACCAGTTCGGGTGCAGGACTGCAGGGTTCGATCGGCCAGGGCAACTACGCCGCGGCCAAGGCCGGCATCGCCGAGATGACCATCCAGGCCGCCGCCGAGCTCAAGAATTACGGAGTCAGTGTCAACGCGATCGCGCCTGCTGCGCGCACACGCATGACTGTCGGCGCGGGCGGGGCGATGGCAGAAGCGATGGCAGCTCCGGAAGAGGGCTTCGACGCCATGGCTCCCGAGAACATCTCGCCGCTGGTCGTCTGGCTCGGTAGCGCCGAGTCCAAGGACGTCACGGGCCGGGTGTTCGAGGTAGAGGGCGGAAAGATCACCGTCGCGGAGGGCTGGCGTCACGGCCCGAGCGAGGACAAGGGAGATCGCTGGGACCCGAAGGAGATCGGGCCCGTCGTGGCAACGCTGTTGGAGAAGGCGGAGATTCCGACGCCGGTGTACGGGGCGTAGGGCCTCCGGCCCCGTGAGTGGTTGAGGAGTGCAGGGACTCCTCAACCACTCACAGGCGGCGTGCCGCCTACGCGGGCGCCCGAACCACCAAGACGGTGCCGGGGAACTCAGCTGCGAGTTCGCGCCGCGAATGCTTCACGCAGGCGGTGCCGTAGCCCTTCTTGCGAGATTCCGGCGCGATCCAGATCGCCACGTTCACCTCTTGGCCGTCGAGTTCGCCGAATACCAGGCCGACGCTCTTCGGGCCGTCACCGGAAACGTCCTCGGCGACGAACCAGGCAGCGCTCTCGTCGTCGATCCGACCGAGACCGCCGACGCGCTCGGCTTCGATCCGATCCTCGCTCCACGACTTGCCGTCTTCGCCGAGCTGCTCGGCCGAGCGAATCGTGAACAGTGCCTTGTCTTCTGCGCTGTCGCTGAACGGACGCAGGGTGAAGTTCTGCCCGCTGCTCGCGGGACGATCGAGCGTCGTCCATTCGAGAGTGGCGTCGAGATTCTCCAGCTCGCTCTGGATGCGATCGCGCGCTGCCTTGGTCAGTGCGCTGAACTTGAGGCTCAGAACTGCTTCGGCATTTGCTTCCGACGTGCCGAGGAGTTCCGCGACGGTGGTCAGTGCCTCCTGGTGGTCCTTGCTGTCGACCACTGCGTCCAGCACCTCGTGGCGACGCTCCAGCGCACGCACGAGGGCTGAGGTGATCTCGCGTCGGTCCAGGATTTGATCTTGAATATGCGTCGTCATATATGCGACTCCTTGCTGTGTTCGAGGCTCTGTCGAAACGCCGTGCGGACC
Source organism: uncultured Rhodococcus sp. (assembly GCF_963525155.1). Lineage (NCBI taxonomy): Bacteria > Bacillati > Actinomycetota > Actinomycetes > Mycobacteriales > Nocardiaceae > Rhodococcus > uncultured Rhodococcus sp. The sequence goes on along the minus strand of NZ_CAURKP010000153.1, from coordinate 4,340 downwards.
GTACGAGTCAATAGTGCTCCAACTCGCCGGTTATGGCACGCGTTCAGCCTCCGGTGCGGCGAACGAGCCGTTCGTAGCGCTGGCGGGCGGCTTGAGTGCTTCCGAGTCCCAGCCCGAAAGCGATGTCCTGCCAGGTCATGCCCCGTTCGCGGGCAATCCCGAGGAACAGTGCTTCCAGCTGTTCCATTTCGGCTCGGGCCTTGGGGATCAGAGTCAACGCAGCCATGACGTCGGCATCGTCGACCTCGGGTTCGTTCGGCTCAGGTATGTCGGTTCCGCCCGCAAGACGAGCCACGACGCGCACCGCGCCGTAGGGCTCGAGCATCTCCGGATGAGATTGCCGCGCGCGCTGGCTTGGGGTCGCGCCGTGGCGCTCGCTGATTCGAAAGAGTCCGGCGTACTCGCGATGTGCGCGTTCGCGGCCGGAATCGATCGGTCTGAACTGGTCATCGGTCATGAACCCAGGGTGGCACGAACCCGGGTCAATGTAAACGCTTTGTTGTAAACAGTTCGTTTAACTCTTCAGTGGCTCGCACACGATGACGGGAATGACCCGGTCGGTCCAGGCCTGATAGTTGTCGAAATCCGGATACATCGCCCTCAACATCGGCCACAGCCGAGCGCGCTCGTCCTCGGCCGCGACGCGGGCTTTCATCGAGCGGATCCGAGACTTGATCTGCACCGTCACCACCGGGTCTGCCTTGATGTTGAGGTACCACATCGGGTTCTTCGGAAGACCGCCTTGCGACGCCACCAGAATCACGTTCTCGCCGTCCTCGAGGAACAGCAACGGGCTGATCCGCTCCTCGCCGGATTTGCGACCGGTGGTGGTCAGCAGGCAGATCGGCAGCCCGCGAGGGAACGCGCTGCCGACCCGCCACTTGCTACCCAGCCGCCCGTCGGTGGCGCGATACATCGCGACGTTCGCCTTCGACATCCACTTGATGATCTTGACCGTCGCCGGAGCGTCGAGTCCCTTGGGTTTGGCTGGGGGAGTAGTCATCTCAGATACGCTCGATGATGGTTCCGGTGGCCAGTGCGCCGCCGGCGCACATCGTGATCAGAGCCGTCGAGCCGTTGCGACGCTCGAGTTCGTGCAGTGCGGTGGTGATCAGGCGAGATCCCGTGCTGCCGACCGGATGGCCGAGAGCGAGCGCGCCGCCGTTGACATTGACGTTGTCGAAGTCAGGTTCGTGAACCTGAGCCCAGGACAGTGCGACGGATGCGAATGCTTCGTTGATCTCGAACAGATCGAGGTCGCCGATCTTCATTCCGCTCTTCTCCAGGACGCGACTGGTTGCCTGCACCGGTCCGTCGAGGTGGAATTCCGGTTCCGAGCCGACCAGCGCCTGGGCGATGATGCGGGCGCGCGGCTTCAATCCGAGCGCGCGAGCCTTGTCCTCGTCCATGAGCAGGACTGCGGCCGCGCCGTCGGAGATCTGGGAAGACGTTCCGGCCGTGTGAATCCCGCCTTCGAGGACGGGCTTCAGTCGGGCAAGGGACTCCGCCGTCGTATCGCGCAGGCCCTGATCGCGATTGACGACCTTGGTCTCGCCCGTGAGGTTTCCTTCCTTGTCGACCTGGGGTGCCGAGAGTTCGAGAACCTCGCGGTCGAACCGTCCTTCCTCCCAAGCCTGCTTGGCCAGCGCCTGCGAGCGGACGCCGAGGGCTTCGACGTCGTCGCGGGTCAGTCCGCGTCGACGCGCGATGCGTTCTGCAGCTTCGAACTGGTTGGGCATGTCGATGTCCCACGTCGCGGGTCGGCGCGGTCCGGCCTGATCGCCGACGTTGGCGCCGAGGGGAACCTGGCTCATGGCTTCGATGCCGCAGGCGATACCGGCGTCGATGGCGCCGGTGGCGATCAGACCGGCGATCAGATGGTTCGCCTGCTGGGCCGAACCGCACTGGCAGTCCACGGTGGTTGCGCCGGTCTGCCACGGAAGTCCGGCGTGCAGCCAGGCCGTGCGCGTGATGTTGTTGGACTGAGCGCCGGCCTGGGTGACGCAGCCGCCGATCACCTGCTCGATCAGCAACGGGTCGATTCCCGACCGGTCGAGAACTCCCTTTTGTGCAGCTCCGAGGATCTCGGCGGCGTGCAGACCGGCGAGCCAACCTCCGCGCTTGCCGATCGGTGTACGGACAGCCTCGACGATTACTGGTGTGCCCACAGCGGGCTCCTTTCCTTGTAATGAAAAAGTAGAACAGGTTCTCTGCGGGAAGCAAGACCTGCCGACGTTTCCTTTCCTAGTAAGCAGGCTTGTGTTTCAATGAGAGTAGAACGTGTTACACATCACGGATCCCCATCACCCCTGTGATGAAAAGGCTTAGGGCAGGAGACATCAGTGGCACAGCCCGCATTCCCCGAGGGAATCGACTTCACGGACCCCGACATCTACGCGGAACGCATGCCGTTCGAGGAGTTCGCCGAACTCCGGAAGACGGCCCCCGTGTGGTGGAATCCGCAGCCCCCGGAAATCGGTGGATTCCAGGACGAGGGCTTCTGGGTGGTCACCCGTCATGAAGAGGTCAAGGAAGTCTCGCAGCGAAGCGACATCTTCTCGACCCACGAGAACACTGCGATTCCTCGCTTCGCCGACGACATCCCGCGCGAGAACGTCGAGATGCAGCGATTCATCCTCATCAACAAGGACGCTCCGGAGCACACCAAGCTTCGCAAGCTGGTTTCGCGTGGATTCACCCCGCGAGCCATCAACAGCCTGCGCGAAGAACTGACCGAGCGCGCCGAAAAGATCGTCAAGACCGCGGCTGCCGGTGGTGCCGGTGACTTCGTGGTTCAGGTCGCGTCCGAACTTCCGCTGCAGGCAATCGCCGAGCTTCTCGGTGTGCCGCAGGAAGATCGAATGAAGCTCTTCGACTGGTCCAACCAGATGACGTCGTACGACGATCCCGAGTTCGACATCGACCCGCAGGCAGCCTCGATGGAGATTCTGGGATACGCGTACCAGATGGCGGATCAGCGCAAGAAGTGTCCCGCCGATGACATCGTCACCAAGCTCATCGAAGCTGACATCGACGGAAATGAGCTCTCCCCAGAGGAATTCGGCTTCTTCGTGATCCTGCTTGCGGTCGCGGGTAACGAGACCACTCGCAATGCCATCACACACGGCATGGTTGCCTTCCTCGACAATCCCGACCAGTGGGAGCTGTACAAGAAGGAACGCCCCAAGACGGCGGCCGACGAGATCGTTCGTTGGGCGACCCCGGTGACTTCCTTCCAGCGCACCGCGCTCGAAGACACCGAACTCGGCGGACAGAAGATCAAGAAGGGCGATCGCGTCGTGATGATGTACGCGTCGGCCAACTTCGACGAGGACGTCTTCGAGAACCCGACGAAGTTCGACATCATGCGTGACCCCAACCCGCACCTCGGATTCGGCGGCACGGGTGCGCACTTCTGCATCGGCGCCAACTTGGCTCGTCTCGAAATCGATCTGATCTTCAATGCGATCGCCGATCACCTACCCGACATCACCAGGCTCGGCGATCCCCGTCGCCTGCGCTCGGGCTGGCTCAACGGCATCAAAGAGTTTCAGGTTGATTACAAGACATCGGGCTGCCCGGTCAAACACTGATCCGGACATATACTGACCTGGTAACCGGCGAGTAGGTTCTGTGTAGGTTTTCGGGAGTTGCCTCTGCACTCTCGAACACGCAGAACTACAGTAGACGTTCCGGGGAGCCACTTGTTGGCAACCTGGAACTGCGGCGGCGTCTGCGGGATCCCTCATCTCCCGTAGGCGCCGCCGTTTGTAGTTCGATCTCTAATTCAGCCGCCGTATGGTTTGGTGATCGCTTCCAGGAAATGTCCCGACGGGTCGAGGAAGTAGACCCCACGCCCACCGTCGTTGGTGTTGAAGCCGGTACTCGACTGGCGCGGATCGGCCCAGTGATCAAGTTTCAACGCCTGTATCCGCTGGTAGATGCCGTCGAAGTCATCTTCGGAGACGAGGAAAGCGTAGTGCTGAGACGCAACCTCGGCGCCTTCTTCCACCTGTGCGAAGTCCAGTGTCACGCCGTGCTCGAGTTCAACGCCGAGAAAGTAGCCGGCTTCGACTGGGCCTGGAAGACCGAACATGTGAGTGAAGAACCACGCAGACTCTTGTCGGTCTTTTGCGGCGATGATGGTGTGATTGAACGAAATGGTCATGAGTGACCCCTTGCGGTACGACGCCTCCATGCCTGACGCAGTCCGTCATCGACACGCGACGTTGGGAACCAGGAAACCAGTTCGAGGTTCTCGGTGCAAGTACGACAGGCTGATTCGAATACGACGAGCGCGGCCCCGGTCGATGACCGGGGCCGCGCGCGTACTGTGGGGT
>NZ_CAURKP010000152.1:0-12475 GCF_963525155.1 uncultured Rhodococcus sp. | reverse complement strand
GCCCCGGCGGGGAGCTCACCGAAGGCCGGCAAGTCGCCGCCATGATGGGTGGGATGGGGAGGACGTTCGACGGCGGTTATGCCGAGTACACGTGCGTTCCCGTCAGTCAGGTCGTTCCCTTCTCGAGCGAACTGGACTGGTCGACAGTGGGAGCTGTTCCCGAGATGCTGCAGACGTCCTACGGCTCGCTGACGGTAGGACTGGACGCGAAATCCGGTCAATCCCTGTTGATCCGGGGAGGAACCTCCTCGGTCGGCATGGCAACCGCAGTCCTGGCGAAGCAGTGGGGACTCACTGTCCTTGCGACCACCCGAGATGCGAACAAAGCGTCGTCGTTGACCGCGATCGGGGTTGACCACGTTATCGTCGACGACGGTGCTGTGGCCGGCCAGGTTCGAGACATCCTCCCGGGCGGTGTTGATCTGGCCCTCGAATTGGTCGGAACACCAACACTTCCCGACACGTTGCGCGCGACCCGCGTTCACGGCACCGTGTGTTTCACGGGAATGCTGTCCAACGAGTGGACAGTCAAAGACTTTTATCCGATCGACTACATTCCACGCGGAGTGCGATTGACCTCGTACGGTGGGGACGCGTCCGACCTGCCTGCCGACGTACTGCAAGACTTCCTCTCCGCTGTGGCGTCAGGCGAGGCGGTGGTACCGATCGACGAGGTGTTCGCGTTCGAGGACATCGCGCGAGCACATGCCAAGATGGAAGCCGGTACGGCACGTGGCAAATTGGTAGTTGTGCTGTGACCTGGCTTCTCACACCACGAATCGATAACCCATTCCTGCCTCGGTGATCAGATGCTTGGGGTTCGCCGGGTCATCCTCGAGCTTCCGACGAAGTTGAGCCAGGTAGACACGTAGATAGTGGGTCTCGGTGTCGTACGCCGGTCCCCACACTTCCCGAAGCAACTCCTTCTGCCCGACCAGCTTTCCGCGGTTGCGCACAAGCATCTCGAGCATGCCCCACTCGGTCGGAGTCAGGTGCACCTGTTCACCGCGCCGACTCACTGTTTTCGCAGCCAAGTCCACCGTGAAGGACGCGGTCTCGACCGACGGTTCCGAAGTGTCCGCCGCGGAGGTTCCCCGCCTCGCCGCAGCGCGCACGCGGGCCAGAAACTCGTCCATCCCGAAGGGCTTGGTGACGTAGTCGTCCGCACCGGCGTCGAGAGCCTCGACCTTGTCCGCGGAATCCGTGCGCGCCGACAGCACGATGACCGGCGCCGTGCACCAGCCACGCAGGCCGGCAAGCACTTCGGTGCCGTCCATGTCGGGCAGTCCGAGATCGAGTACCACGACGTCCGGTGGACGCTCGGCAGCAGCCCGCAAGGCACCCGCGCCCGTAGACGCGGTCACCACCTCGTACCCGCGCACCGAAAGATTGATACGCAGAGCTCGCAGAATCTGCGGTTCGTCGTCCACTACCAGGATTCGACTCATGATCCATTCCCATTCGTACCGGCCGCAGCCAACTCCACGATCATCGTCAATCCCCCACCAGGTGTGTCTGTGGCGCTGACTGTTCCGCCCATCGCATCGACAAATCCGCGCACCACGGAAAGTCCGAGGCCCACTCCGCCGGTGTTGTCGCGATCTCCCATCCGTTGGAACGGCTGGAACATCGTTTCGGCCTCACCTCGCGGAACACCTGGGCCCGTATCGGCAACACTGATCACCACACGATCACCGAGTTGCGCCGCCCCGACGCGCACCGGGGTTTCTCCCCCGTAGCGCAGAGCGTTGTCGACGATGTTCGCAATCACCCGCTCTAGCAGACCTTGATCTGCTTGCACTGCAACGGTACCCACGTCGACGACTACACTTCGAGCCCGCGAATCCGAGCGTCCACCGATGCCGAGGCCCAGCAACGCGCGGTGAACCACCTCGTCCAGATACACCGGCCGGAGCGTGGGTTTCACCACCCCGGCGGCAAGGCGGGACGAGTCGAGCAAGTTCCCGACCAGTGCCGTCAACTGATCCGCCGACTCCTCGATGGTTGCCAACAATTCAGCGGTGTCTTCGGGCGAGAACTCGATGTCGTCGCTGCGCAGACTGGACACCGCCGCCTTCACTCCGGCGAGAGGCGTTCGCAGGTCATGGCTTACCGCTGACAGCAAGGCTCGACGCAGTTGATCAGCCTCGGTGAGCGCGGCAGCCTTGCTCGCCTCGACTGTCAGTTTCTCCTGGCGGATCATCCCAACTGCTTGGTGAGCGACCACCGTCAGCACTCGTCGGTCCCGCGCACTCAGGTCGGGCCCAGCCAACAACAGCGCGTATTCCCCGTCGTTGACCTCACAGACCGTATCCGCTTCGTCGTCCGTGGTCGGCGGCTGCGTACCGACGGCAGCGATGACTCCGTCGTCGTGATGAATGACGGAAACCCCTCGCTGGCGATAGATTTCGAGTGCCTTCGCCAGAAGTGTCGACAGATCCGCTCCGCGGAGAACTGATCCCGCGAACAGTGTGAGCAGTTCGGCTTCCTCGGATGCGCGCTTCGCCTCGCGGGCGCGCTTTGCTGCGGCGTCGACCAGAACGGCAACTGCCACAGCCACGATCAACAGCACGACAGTGGTGATGAAGTTGTCAGGTTCGGCGATGGTGAAGCTGTACCGCGGATCGGTGAAGAAGTAATTGAGCAGCAGTCCCGAGATCAGTGCCGACAATATCGCCGGGCCGACGCCGCCGAGGAGGGCAACCAGAACGACCACGACGAAGAACAGCGCGTTCTCGCCGTTGACCCCGGAGATTCGGTCGACGAGACCCATGATCGCGGCCGCGAGCGAAGGCACGACGATCGCCGCAATCCACGACAGGACCCGGCGCTCCGAGCGCCCCAGCACCGAAATGCGTCGTCGCGCCGTCGCTTCCTCGTGCGTGACCATGTGAACGTCGATACCACCGGACTGCTGAACCACAGCAGCGCCGATCCCCTCGTCGAGGATGCGAGCCAGGCGGGAACGCCGCGACGTTCCCAGCACCAACTGTGTGGCGTTCTCCTCACGCGCGAACTCGAGGAGCGTCGACGGTACGTCGTCACCGACAACGGTGTGAAGCGTGGCGCCGACTCCGACAGCCAACGCGCGCACCTTGCCCATCTCGGGGGCCGAGACACCGGTGAGTCCGTCACCGCGTACGACGTGGACCACCATCAGCTCGGCGCTCGACTTCGACGCGATTCGAGATGCGCGCCGTACCAGGGTTTCCGACTCCGGTCCCCCGGTCACGGCAACGACGACACGCTCGCGCGCTTCCCAGGTATCGGTGATCTTGTTCTCGGCCCGGTATTTCGCCAGTGCGGCGTCCACCTGATCGGCCACCCACAGCAGAGCCAGTTCGCGTAGCGCCGTGAGGTTTCCGCGTCTGAAGTAATTGCCCAAGGCCGCATCGACCCGTTCCGGTGAATACACGTTTCCGTGAGAAAGTCTGCGGCGCAGCGCCTCCGGGGTGATGTCGACCAGCTCGACCTGCGCCGCACTACGCACTACCGCGTCCGGAACCGTCTCCTGCTGAACCACGCCGGTGATGTGCGCGACAACGTCGTTGAGGCTTTCGAGGTGTTGCACGTTGACCGTGGACAGAACGTCGATCCCGGCTTCGAGCAGTTCCTGTACGTCCTGCCAGCGCTTGTGATTCTTGCTCCCTGGCGTGTTGGTATGTGCCAACTCGTCCACCAGGACAAGGGCCGGACGCCGAGCCAACACGGCCTCGACGTCCAGTTCCGGCATCCGTGTTCCGCGATAATCCACCAGCTTGGGCGGCACTATTTCGAGGTCTCCGATCTGCGCCGCGGTGCGGGCGCGGCCGTGTGTCTCCACGACGGCCGCGACCACGTCACAGCCACGATCTCGACGCCGATGAGCCTCACCGAGCATCGCGAAGGTCTTTCCGACGCCAGGCGCAGCGCCGAGGTAGATACGCAATTCACCACGTTTGCGTGCCCTACCGAAAGATTGACCGATCTTCTCCGAAGAACTCACGTGACAATCATCCACCAGTCGTCGGTGCAGCACACGTAGGTGCCGTCAATCCGAGTGCCAGGTTCAATTCCAGTACGTTGACTCGCTCGGCTCCGAGAAATCCGAGTTGCCGACCGTCGGTGTGCTCGGCCACCAAGTCCCGCACCTGGTCTTCCGAGATGCCGTTGTTCGCCGCCACCCTCGCGACCTGCAGTTCGGCGTACGCCGGACTGATGTGGGGATCGATACCCGAGCCCGAACCGGTGACTGCGTCGACGGGAACCGATGCCGGGTCGACACCCTCACGTGCCGCGATGGCTGCCCGGCGCTCGATGACGAATCCGGCCAGAATCCCGCTGCTCGGCCCCTGGTTGGACGGCAGTGCCGCAGCGGGATCACCGGTGGCAAACGGATCCTCGTCCGAAACGGATCCGACAACACGATTGTGAAAGAACGGGTCCTGCTGCCCTTCGGCGACCTGCGGATCGACACCCACCCAGGCACTGCCGACCACGCAACCGGCGGCATCGGTGACCGGTGAGCCTTCGGCAGATCCGGAGCTGATCCGGCTGACACCCCACACCGCGGCGGGATAGACCACACCGAGAACGACGGTGAGCGCGAGCAATACGAGCAAACCCGCCCACACCTGTTTGGCAAAACCGATAGTGAAACGCATGTCAGGTCACCCAATTCCAGGAATCAAACGTACGACGAGATCGATCAACCAGATACCGACGAACGGTGTGATCACACCGCCGAGACCGTAGACGAGCAGGTTACGTCCGAGCAACTGCGATGCCGTCGACGGTCGGTATCGAACACCCTTGAGTGCCAACGGAATCAAACCGATGATCACCAAGGCGTTGAAGATCACGGCCGAGACGATCGCCGATTCGGGGGTGGCGAGACGCATGATGTTCAACGCGTCCAGCTGCGGGTAGATACCGCTGAACAAGGCCGGCAGGATTGCGAAATACTTCGCCAGGTCGTTCGCCAACGAGAATGTGGTCAACGCGCCGCGGGTGATCAGCAATTGCTTGCCGATTTCCACCACCTCGATCAGCTTGGTGGGATCGGAGTCGAGATCGACCATGTTCCCGGCCTCTTTGGCTGCCGAGGTTCCCGTGTTCATCGCGACCCCGACATCGGCCTGGGCAAGGGCGGGAGCATCATTGGTCCCGTCACCGGTCATCGCGACGAGACGTCCGCCTTCCTGTTCCTTCCGGATCAGGGCCAGTTTGTCTTCCGGGGTGGCCTCCGCCATGAAGTCGTCGACGCCCGCCTCGTCGGCAATCGCCTTCGCGGTCAACGGATTGTCGCCGGTGATCATGATCGTGCGAATACCCATCGCCCGGAGTTCGGCGAACCTGTCAGCCATTCCCGGCTTGACGACGTCGGACAACGCGATCACGCCGAGGATCGAGGTACTCTCACCTTGCTTGACGGCAACTACCAGCGGCGTTCCGCCCGCTTGGGCGATGTCGTTCACGGTGTCGGTCACCGCGCTCTCCGCGTGTCCACCGCCACTGACGACCCAGTTCATCACCGCATCTGCTGCACCCTTTCGGATTTGGCGTCCGGAGTGGTCGAGTCCGCTCATCCGGGTTTGTGCCGTGAACGGAACGAACTCTGCGCGTTCCTCGTCCAGCGTCGGCTCGGCAGCAAGACCGAACTCCGCTGCGCACAGCTCGACGATGCTCCGTCCCTCGGGAGTTCCGTCGGCAAGGCTCGACAAGCGAGCTGCCGCAGCAAGATCGTCGGCGGATACACCGGGCGCCGGATGGAGTGCGGTGGCCCGGCGGTTACCGAAAGTGATGGTTCCGGTCTTGTCCATCAACAGGGTGTCGATGTCGCCCGCAGCTTCCACCGCGCGCCCCGACATCGCGAGAACGTTGCGCTGGACGAGGCGGTCCATGCCCGCGATACCGATCGCCGAGAGCAGCGCTCCGATGGTCGTCGGGATCAGGCAGACGAGAAGTGCGATCAGCTTGATCGGATCCTGCTCGTGCCCCGCGTACAAGCCCATCGGACCGATGGCTACGACGGCGAGGAGGAAGATGACGGTCAACGACGCGAGCAGGATGTTGAGCGCAATCTCGTTGGGTGTCTTCTGACGTGAAGCACCCTCGACGAGCGCGATCATCCGGTCCACGAACGAACTGCCCGGTGCTGCGGTGATTTCCACGACGATGCGGTCCGAGAGAACCGTCGTACCACCGGTGACGGCGCACCGGTCACCACCGGATTCACGGACCACCGGCGCGGATTCACCGGTGATCGCCGATTCGTCTACGGAGGCAATACCCTCGACCACGTCGCCGTCGCCGGGGATGACCTCGCCGGCAACCACTATCACCCGATCGCCGACCACCAGTTCGGTGCCCGACACCGATTCGATCGCACCGCTCATCGTGATCCGATGTGCTGTGGTGTCCTGCTTCACCTTTCGCAGACTCGCCGCCTGCGCCTTGCCGCGCCCTTCGGCCACGGATTCGGCAAGGTTCGCGAAGATCACCGTGAACCAGAGCCACAGGGTGATCACCCAGGAGAACACCGAGGGATCGGCGATCGCCATGACAGTGGTGATGACGGAACCGACGAACACCACGAACATGACCGGGTTTCGGGCGAGGTGGCGTGGGTCGAGTTTGCGCACGGCCCCCGGCAACGCGGTGATCATCTGCCGCGGGTTGAAAACGCCTGCGTGTACTTGACGGGACTGCCCTGGATCAACCTTGTCGGCAGCGTCTTGCGCTACCACGGGTTTCTCACTGATACGCACGGTCATTGAAGAGCCTCCGCTAGCGGGCCCAGCGCGAGGGCCGGGAAGAATGTAAGTGCAGCAACAAGAACGACGGTGCCGGTCAACAAACCGGTGAACATCGGTCCGGACGTCGGGAGGGTGCCGGCCGTCGGCGACACCTTCTTCTGCGAGGCAAGAGCACCGGCCAAAGCGAGAACGAAGATGATCGGCAGGAAACGGCCGAGAAGCATGCAGATTCCGAGAGACGACTGGAACCAGTCGCTGGTGACCGTCAGACCGCCGAAGGCGCTGCCGTTGTTGTTCGAGGCGGAGGCGAAGGCGTAAAGCACCTCACTGAACCCGTGGATCGATCCCGGCGTGCCCGGATCTCCCCCGTTGCCTTGATAACCGGTGGTCGAACCGAGGATGACGGTGATGGCGGTACCGATCAAGACCAGCGCGGGCATGACCAGAATCGACAGCGCCGCAAGGGTGATCTCGCGTCGACCCAACTTCTTGCCGAGATATTCGGGCGTGCGACCGACCAGCAGTCCGCCGACGAACACTGCGATCAATGCCAGCACAAGAATCCCGTAGAGGCCGGTTCCGACTCCACCTGGCGCAATTTCGCCGAGCAACATGTTGAGCAGGACCGCGCCGCCGCCGAGGGGCGACATGCTGTCGTGGGCCGAGTTCACCGCGCCCGTCGACGTCCCCGTGGTCGCCACCGCGAACAACGCCGATCCGGGGATTCCGAAGCGAACTTCCTTGCCCTCCATCATCGAACCAGCTGCTGTGGCGGCAACACCGCGTGCGCCGGATTCGGCAGCGAGCGTGACTGCGAGCAGCCCGCTCCACAGGATTCCCATCACTGCCAGCAGGGTGAGGCCTTGCCTACGATCCCCGACTAGAGTTCCGAACGTTCGGGTGAGGCAGACCGGAATCAACAGGATCGCCAGGATCTCGACGACATTGCTCAACGGGGTGGGGTTCTCGAACGGGTGCGCCGAGTTGGCAGCCAAGATCCCGCCACCGTTGGTGCCGAGTTCCTTGATCGCTTCCTGGGACGCGACGGGGGCCAGTGCATTGGTCACCGCATTGCCGTCGAGGCCGGTGGAGGCGAAACCGCTGTGGAACGACTGGATCACTCCCTGGCTCAACAGGATCAGGGCGATCACGAAGGAGAACGGGAGGAGGATGCGCAGAGAACCACGCGTCAGATCGACCCAGAAGTTGCCGATCTCGCCGCCCCTGGCCACCCGAATGAAGCCACGAACCAATGCGATGGCCACCGCCATGCCGACCGCTGCCGAGACGAAGTTCTGCACCGCCAGACCGACGGGCTGAACGAAGTTGCTCATCGTCGTTTCCGGCGTGTACGACTGCCAGTTCGTGTTCGCCACAAAGGAAATTGCGGTGTTGAAGGCAACGGCAGGACTGACCCCGGACAGACCGTCACTCAGCGGCAGTACTCCCTGAATCCGTTGCAGGAAGTACAGGAACAATGCGCTGGCCAGTGAGAATCCGAGAACGCTTGCGGCGTAGCCGTACCACGTCTGCTCAGCCCTGGAGTCGATCCGACCGACGCGGTAGATCACACTCTCGACCCGAAGATCTCGCGTCGACGAGTAAACACGCGCCATGTAGTCGCCCACCGGGACGTAGGCGATTGCCAGAACGACGAGGACAAAAGCGATCTGCAGGCCGGCTGCAAGAGCGGGTGGCATCAGAACCTCTCAGGATCTACGAGTGCAACGAGCAGGTAAATGACCAATGCCGCGGCGACGGCGATCAGAACCACGCTGACCACACCGGCAACCGTCATTTGGGAGCGCTCGCCTGTAGGGCGCGCAGTACCAGCGCGCACACGAGAAAACCGCCGAGAATCAGAGCAACGTAGGCCAGATCGGCCATGAGCTTCCCTCTTCGAAATCTTTTGCCGTGCTGCTGTGCATCGCAGCCATGACGCGCGGTCGCCCTCGACCGGATGCGCTCTCTCAGCTTCGACCTCCGGAAAGGCCGATTCCGCGTCTCTGACGATCCGCTTACGCACTGACCTGGCGTCTTGACGCGATCTTGACGCGAAACCGAAGTTCACTAATACTGAAACAAGTTACTGTTCGTTCGAACGAACAGTTTTGCGAAGGGAACCTGATGACTTCTCGAACCGACCACGATCTCGCCCCCGGTCTTGTCGACCAGGTTGCGAGTCTGGCCTCGGGCGCTACCTCGTCCGTCGCGGCCACCGAGGCAACGCTGAGCCGGATCGAGGCCACTCAGCCTCACCTCAATGCGTTCAAGATCGTGCGGCGAGAGAAGGCACTCGAGGAAGCTGCCGAGGCCGACAGACGTCTCGCACTCGGCGAGCGTCTGCCGCTGCTCGGTGTGCCGATCGCAGTGAAGGACGACGTCGACATCACCGGCGAACCCACGGCCTTCGGTTGCCCTGGCGATTTCCCGGCCAAGACCGAGGACTCGGAGATGATTCGACGCCTCCGCGACGCCGGCGCAGTGATCGTGGGCAAGACCAACAGCCCGGAATTGGGTCAGTGGCCGCTCACGAGCGGTTCAGCCTTCGGTTACACGCGCAATCCGTGGTCGCGTCACCACACTCCAGGCGGATCGTCGGGCGGCACCGCCGCGGCCGTCGCCGCCGGATTGGTCAGCGCCGGAATCGGTTCCGACGGTGCCGGTTCCATCCGAATCCCTGCGGCCTGGACCAACCTCGTCGGAATCAAACCGCAGCGCGGGCGCATCTCAACCTGGCCCGACGCCGAAGCGTTCTACGGCCTGACGGTCAACGGACCTCTCGCTCGCACCGTCGCCGACGCGGCACTGCTGCTCGACGTCGCTGCCGGCAACCATGACGGCGATCTCCACAAGCCGACACCGGTCACCGTCAGCGACGCGGTGGGACGCGACCCCGGAAAACTGAAAATCGCGCTTTCCCTTCGCAATCCGTTCACCGCCACTCCCGTGAAGCTGGACCCGGAAGTGCGCCTGGCCGTGCATTCGATCGCCGACACGCTGCGGGAACTCGGACACCATGTCGTCGTCGACGATCCCGCATACGGCCTGATCTTCGGCCTGAACTTTCTGCCCCGCTCGCTCGTCGGGGTCCACGACTGGCTCGGACGCGTTCCCGACCCGAAACTGGTCGATGCCAGAACACGTGGAAATGCCCAGAACGGCAAGCTACTTCGCGGCGCACCTCTGCGCGCGGCCCGCGCGGCCGAGCCGCGGATGCGAAAGCGGATCGGAGCGATCTTCGACACCTACGACGTCGTCCTGGCACCCACGACGGCAACCCCACCGATCATGGCGACCGCGATCGACGGCATCGGTGGCTGGGACACCGACAAGGTCATGACCGGCGCCTGCCCCTACGCGTGGCCGTGGAACGTCCTCGGCTGGCCCTCGGTCAACGTGCCGGCCGGATTCAGCAAGGCCGGCCTGCCCATCGGTGCGCAGTTGATGGGCAACGAGAACACCGAACCTCTGTTGGTCTCCCTCGCTTCACAGTTGGAATCGGTCCTGCGTTGGGATCAGGTCCGACCCGAGCCGTGGTGGTGACCCGATGAGTAACCGGGACGTTCGCGAGCGAATACTCGACGCCGTTCTGCACGTCGTCGGTACCGACGGCATCCCGGGTGTGAGCAACCGGCGCATCGCCGCGCAGGCCGGCGTCTCACTCGGATCGATCACGTATCACTTCGCCAGCCAGTCGGACATGCTCCGCGCTGCTCTGTCTCGTTTCGTGACCGACGAGACGACGCGCCTGCGCGCCTTGGCCGAGGAGTACCGCGACAAAGGTCTGAGCGTCGAGGACGCCGCGGCAATAGCCGAAAAGGTGACGCGAGATCTTTCGTTCTCGGCCGAGCGGATCGCGCCGTTCGAGATGTACATCGCCGCCGGGCGCGACCACGAACTCCACGAAGTCGCCGTCGAATGCTTCGCCGCCTACGACGATTTGACCGTCACGATTCTGACGGCACTCGGTGTACCTGATCCGGAGTCGATTGCATCGACGCTCGTCGCCGTCATCACCGGCCTCCAACTCCGACGCCTGGCCACCGGCGTCGACGAGCAGGACATCGGCGCGGCGATCCTCAGGGTCCTCCGGCCCTAGAAGCCCAGCCGGCCGAGCTGCTTCGGGTCGCGCTGCCAGTCCTTGGCGACCTTGACGTGCAGCTCCAGGAAGATCCGCACACCGAGCAGCTTCTCGATCTGCAGGCGCGCACTGGTACCGACTTCCCGCAGACGCGCTCCGCCCTTACCGATGACGATGCCCTTCTGACTGGGCCGCTCGACGTAGAGCAGTGCATGCACGTCGAGCATCTCGCCCTGCTTCTCGGTGCGTCCCTCGCGCGGGATGACCTCCTCGATCACCACAGCCAGGGAGTGCGGCAATTCTTCGCCGAGCCCCTCGAGCGCAGCCTCACGGATCAGTTCGGCCATGAGCACCTCTTCGGGCTCGTCCGTCAGTTCCCCGTCCGGGTAGAAGGCCGGGCCCTCGTCCATCAGACCGGCGAGGACGTCGACCAGGATCTCGACCTGTTCACCCGACTTCGCGGACACCGGAACGACCTCGGATTCGGGACCGAGCAGGGTGGACAGCGCGAGCAACTGCTTTCCGACGGCGTCGCGGCTGACCTTGTCGATCTTGGTCACGATGCCGACAAGCTTGGTCTTGGGCGCCATCTGACGGACCTGCTGCACGATCCAGCGGTCTCCGGGCCCGATGGCCTCGTCGGCCGGGATGCACAGGCAGATGACGTCGACCTCGGAGTACGTGTCGCGAACCAGGTCATTGAGGCGCTGCCCGAGCAAAGTGCGGGGCTTGTGCAGTCCAGGGGTATCCACCAGGATCAGCTGCGCATGCTCGCGGTGAACGATGCCGCGAATCGTGTGGCGCGTCGTCTGCGGGCGCGAGGACGTGATCGCGATCTTGCTGCCGACCAACGCGTTGGTCAGCGTGGACTTGCCCGTATTGGGTCGACCCACGAAACACACGAAGCCTGACCGGAATTCGTTCTTGCTCATAACTGCTCCTCGCTGAACTCTCGCTCAGTCATCGGTGTCTTCTGTCTCTTCGTCTTCGGACGGCGGGATGCGCTGCACGAACACCGTGCTGATGCGTACCCGGCCTCGGCCCGTATTGGTTCCCTCGCCGCGCAGGATCAAACCGTCGTACTCCACTTCGGAACCGGGAAGTGGCACTCGGCCGAGTACGTATCCGATCAGCCCGCCGACGGTCTCCACCTCGTCGAGTTCGAGTTCGAGATCGAACAATTCACCGAGGTCTTCGATGGGAAGTCTCGCGGATACGCGGAACATTCCGTCACCGAGATCCTCGATGGGCGGCGTCTCGTCCTCGTCGTATTCGTCGGCGATCTCACCGACGATCTCTTCGATGACGTCCTCGATCGTGACGAGCCCGGCGATTCCGCCGTACTCGTCGACGAGTATCGCCATGTGGTTGCGGTCGCGCTGCATCTCGGCCAGCAAGCTGTCGAGCGGCTTCGAGTCGGGAACGAAGACGGCGGGCCGCATGACGTCGCAGACGTTGACGTTCCGGCCGCCGTCGGGCAGGTGGTAGGTCTGCTTGACCAGATCCTTGAGGTAGACGACACCGAGCACGTCGTCGACGTTCTCCCCGATGACCGGCAGGCGCGAGTGACCACTGCGCACGGCCAACGACGTTGCCTGCCCGGCATTCTTGTCGTTCTCGATCCACACCATGTCGGTGCGCGGCACCATCACCT
>NZ_CAURKP010000151.1:0-12496 GCF_963525155.1 uncultured Rhodococcus sp. | reverse complement strand
TTCGACCGAAATCGTTGCCCTCGTCGCGTTGTCGGTCCCGACCGCCATCACGGTCCCGTTCGGACCGTAATCCTGTTCCGGTGGCTCACATTCGGACGGATCGACGGTGGCACCGCGCGGGACGCCGACTAGATCCGGCGCTGCCATCGGAACGGCTTGCGGGGGCAGCACAACAGCGCCGAAGGGCTCAGGGAATTCCTCGGGAGTCAGCAGCAGTTCGGACAGCGGTGCCGCCGTTTTCGGAGAGGTGGATTTCGGCGTCGTGGATTTGGGGGCAGCCGTCGTACTCGGCGCCGCCGAGCCGCTGTCGGTCGCACCGGCAGTCGCCGGCGCGGAGTCCGGAACGGGTGCACCTTGGACCGACCCGGAGCAGCCCGCGAGTAATGCAACGGCGGCCACCGCAGCAAGTGAGCATGCGGCCACTCGCCTGGAGGTTCGTGGACACACCCGCATGTAAGCCTCCGCACTCGACCGATCCCGACAATCGACCACTCCATTTCGGACAAATCGGCCGTGCCGACCTTGTCTTCCACTCTGCCATGTCCGAAGCCGCGCACCCGACATCTAGCGAACGCCCAGGCCAAGTGTCGAAAGATACCGCTCGGCTTCGCTCTCGGCGAACGCCCGTCTCGTCGGATCGGGAATGATCGGTCACCGACTCGGTGTTCTTACCGATGAACGTCTGATCCAGTGCTGTCGGGCACCTGACTCCGATGCTGTCGCGCGTGCGCCGATAGTGGACACTTGAGATCAAGACCGAAGAGCGAAGGGGACTGCGATGGACGAACAGTCGAGGATGTACGAGCTGGAATTTCCGGCGCCCCAGTTGGCGGCTGCCGACGGCCAGGGACCGATCCTGATTCACGGACTCGAGGGTTACTCCGACGCCGGTCACGCCGTGAAGTTGGCGACGACGCATCTGCGCGAAAGCCTCGAGACCGAGCTTGTCGCGTCGTTTGCTGTCGACGAGCTGATCGACTACCGCTCACGTCGACCGACGATGACGTTCAAGGCCGATCATTTCTCCGATTACGACGCTCCGGCGCTCAATCTGTACGCACTGCGCGATACGGCCGGCACGCCGTTCCTGCTGCTCGCGGGGATGGAACCGGACCTCAAGTGGGAGCGGTTCACCACAGCCGTTCGTCTGTTGTCCGAACAGTTGGGAGTGCGTCGAACCATCGGGCTCAACGCGATTCCGATGGCAATCCCGCACACCCGACCGCTGGGTGTGACAGCACATTCGACCAACAAGGACCTGATCCAGGACCATCAGCGTTGGTCAGGTGAATTGCAGGTTCCCGGCAGCGCATCATCACTGCTCGAGCTTCGTATGTCTCAGCACGGGCACGAGGCGATGGGCTTTTCGGTGCATGTCCCCCACTACCTCGCGCAAACGGACTACCCGGGCGCCGCAGAAACTTTGCTCGAAAACGTTTCCGAGGTTTCGGATCTGGAGTTGCCCTTGGTTGCACTGGGTGAGGCCGCGGCGCGCGTTCGGGAACAGGTTAACGAGCACATAGCCGGGAACGAAGAAGTTCAGACTGTAGTCCACGCTTTGGAGCGTCAATACGACACTTTTGTCGCCGCTCAGGAACAACAGTCGTCCCTTCTGGCCGGCGAGGCCGACCTTCCCAGCGGTGACGAGATCGGCGCAGAGTTCGAAAAGTTCCTGGCCGAACAGGCAGGAAATGACGACTTCGGCTCAGCTGGAGACCTCGATCGAGGCGACAACTGACGAAAATGTGACGGGCGGGGCGCATAATTCGACATTGTGCGCATTCCGCAACCCCTCCGTTACCTGGGCTGTTGTTCAGGACACATCCGTCGGATAGCCTCAAACTCTGTGTGATTTTCGTTGACGGCTCAACAACTGGAGCAGACAGTCAACGTGGTCACACGCCGAGCCAGGAGGCGACATGAGCAGACCACGGAACCGTCAGCTCCGACCGGTCCCCGACGAGGAACCGCGGATGATGTTCCGGACGATTCACGGCTACCGACGCGCATTTCGGATAGCCGGCGAGGGTCCGGCAGTACTGCTCCTGCACGGAATCGGCGACAACTCGTCGACGTGGACCGAGATCATTCCCCACCTCGCCAAGAAGTACACGGTCATCGCACCTGACCTGTTGGGTCACGGCCGTTCCGACAAGCCACGCGCGGATTACTCGGTAGCCGCGTACGCCAACGGCATGCGGGATCTTCTGTCGACGCTCGGCATCGAGCACGTCACCGTCATCGGGCACTCGCTCGGCGGCGGCGTAGCGATGCAGTTCTCCTACCAATTCCCACACATGGTGGATCGCCTCGTGCTGGTCTCGGCCGGTGGCGTCACCAAGGACGTCCATCCGCTGCTTCGCCTCATGTCCGTTCCGGTGGTCAACGAGGTGGTAAAGCTGCTCCGGATACCTGGTGCGATGCCGCTCGTCCGGATGGCCGGGAACCTTGCCGGCGTAGTTCACGGTTCAAATCTGCGTCCCGGCACCATGTTGCACGACACACCGGACCTGATTCGAGTGCTCGCTGATCTCCCCGACCCCACTGCCTACGAGGCCTACCTTCGTACGCTGCGGGCCGTCGTGGACTGGCGCGGACAGGTCGTCACGATGCTCGACCGCTGTTATCTGACCGAGAATCTGCCGGTTCAACTGATCTGGGGCGACGACGACTCCGTCATTCCCGTCTCCCACGCTCACCTCGCGCACGCGGCGATGCCGAACTCACGCCTCGAAGTCTTCCGCGGCTCGGGCCACTTCCCGTTCCGCGACGATCC
Source organism: uncultured Rhodococcus sp. (assembly GCF_963525155.1). Classification (NCBI taxonomy): domain Bacteria; kingdom Bacillati; phylum Actinomycetota; class Actinomycetes; order Mycobacteriales; family Nocardiaceae; genus Rhodococcus; species uncultured Rhodococcus sp. The sequence goes on along the minus strand of NZ_CAURKP010000151.1, from coordinate 9,720 downwards.
GATGCGTTTCCTGCAGATCGTCGAAGATTTTCTTTCCAGCACCGCACCACTCGTCTTCGACGAGGCTCGCTGGCGCCACATGCTGATCTCCGGGGTCGGCGAGAACACCATCACCGGAACGTCGTCCACCCGCATGGCGGTGCTCGACGCCATGGGCTCGGACGAGCGAAGCGCAACCTGATCCACGGTTGCGGCTAGCCTGTACGAGTGCTGCTGACGGAACTCCTCCCCGACAACGCGGATCCTGATTCCGTTTTCGACGCCTTCTCTTCGTGGACCATCGAACGAGGTTTGACGCTCTACCCGGCCCAAGAAGAGGCCGTCATGGAGTTGGTCTCGGGTGCAAACGTGATCCTTGCGACGCCGACCGGGTCAGGCAAATCGATGGTGGCGATCGGCGCGCATTTCTATGCGATGTCGCTCGGCAAGCGCACGTACTACACAGCGCCGATCAAGGCCTTGGTGAGCGAGAAGTTCTTTGCACTGTGTGAGGTCTTCGGTGCCGAGAACGTCGGCATGATGACCGGCGACGCCGCCGTGAACTCGTCGGCGCCGATCATTTGTGCGACGGCAGAGATCGTCGCGAATCTCGCACTGCGAGAGGGCCCGAACTCCGATATCGGCCAGGTCGTGATGGACGAGTTCCATTTCTACTCCGAACCCGATCGAGGTTGGGCGTGGCAGGTTCCGCTCATAGAGTTGCCGCACGCGCAGTTCCTCTTGATGTCGGCAACTCTCGGTGAGGTCGACTTCTTCTCCGAGGATCTGACGCGTCGCACCGGGAAGCCGACCACCGTCGTCTCCGGCACGGAACGCCCTGTGCCTTTGATGTTCTCGTACGCGACCACGCCGGTCGGCGAAACCATCGAAGATCTGGTGACCACCAACCAGTCCCCCGTCTACATCGTGCATTTCACGCAGGCCGCCGCCCTCGAACGCGCCCAGGCACTGACGAGCGTCAACTTCTGTTCCAAGGCAGAGAAGGAAGCGATCGCCGAAGCGCTGGGCGGTTTCCGCTTCACCACGGGGTTCGGAAAGACACTCTCGCGCCTGGTCCGGCACGGCATCGGCGTTCACCATGCTGGCATGTTGCCCAAGTACCGACGGCTCATCGAAGTTCTCGCGCAGGACGGACTTCTCAAGGTGATCTGCGGTACTGACACTCTGGGCGTCGGAATCAACGTCCCGATCCGCACAGTGCTGCTCACGGGTCTGGCCAAGTACGACGGCGTCCGCACTCGGCATCTGAAAGCCCGCGAGTTCCATCAGATCGCCGGTCGCGCGGGTCGTGCAGGCTACGACACGATGGGCACCGTCGTCGTCCAGGCACCCGAACACGAAGTAGAGAATCTGCGGGCAGTCGCCAAGGCCGGCGACGATCCGAAGAAGATCAAGAAGATTCAACGCAAGAAGGCTCCCGAGGGGTTTGTGTCCTGGAGCGAAGCGACGTTCGACCGCTTGGTCGCGGCATCGCCCGAACCGTTGGTATCGCGATTCTCGGTCAGCAACTCGATGCTGCTCAATGTCATTGCCCGCCCGGGCAACTGCTTCGACGCGATGCGGCATCTGTTGGAGGACAACCACGAATCGCGTCCGGCGCAGCGCAAGCACATCCTCAAAGCGATCTCGCTGTATCGCGGATTGCTCAGCGCCGGCATCGTGGAACGCCTCGACGAACCCGACGAGTACGGCCGCATGGCTCGGTTGACGATGGACCTGCAACGCGACTTCGCCTTGAACCAGCCACTCTCACCGTTCGCCTTGGCGGCATTCGAACTTCTCGACGTCGAATCCGACAGTTACGCACTCGATGTCGTCTCGATCATCGAGTCGACGCTCGACGATCCGCGTCAGGTTCTGATGGCGCAGCAGCACTTCGCTCGTGGCGAAGCGGTGGCGCAGATGAAGGCCGACGGCATCGAGTACGAGGAGCGCATGGAACTCCTCGAAGAGGTCACCTGGCCGAAACCGTTGTCGGACTTGCTGTTCCCGGCTTTCGAAATGTACCGGGGTGGCCACCCGTGGATCACCGAGTTCGCCCTCTCCCCCAAGTCCGTGGTGCGCGACATGATCGAACGCGCCATGACGTTTGCCGAATTGATCAGCCATTACGGACTCACCCGGTCCGAGGGTCTCGTCCTGCGCTACCTCGCCGACGCCTACCGCGCGCTGCGACAGACCGTTCCGACCGAAGCGCGCACCGAGGAACTCGAAGACATCATCGAGTGGTTGGGCGAGCTGATCCGTCAGGTCGACTCGAGCCTGCTCGACGAATGGGAGTCACTCACCGACCCCGGAGCCGAGGCAGACACGGAAGAGGTTGCGTTCGGCGCCGACATTCCCCGTCCCATCTCGGCGAACCCGCGCGCATTCCGCGTCATGGTGCGCAATGCGATGTTCCGACGCATCGACCTCGCGTCGCGTCGGCAGTGGAACGAGCTGGAAAACCTCGAGGACGGTATCGACGCCGCCGAGTGGGAAGAGCAACTACTCCCGTACTTCGAGGAGTACGCAACCATCGGAACCGGGCCATCGGCGCGCGGGCCGGCGCTCTTCCAGGTCACCGAAGAGGGTGAGTTCTGGCGGGTGCGGCAGGTGCTCGAGGATCCGGAGGGCGATCACGGATGGGCACTGCTTGCCGTCGTCGACATCCCGGAATCGGATGCCGCGGGTGAAATCGTGTTCGACGAGCTGAGCGTCGTAGAAGGCTAGCGCCTGTGCGCCTTTTTGGTAGTCATCGCTACCAAAAAGGCGCACAGGGGGCGTCAGCCCCTACGAGCCTTCCGCGGCTGGTTACGACGCGCAGCGCGCTTTTCCTTGATGCGAACGTTCTCGGCCCGCACCTCGGCCTGAACAGCGCGTTCCTTTTCGAGCCATTCGGGCTTCTCTTCGAGGAGTGCGGCGATCTGATCCGTGGTGAGTGCTTCTTCGACACCGCCGCGGGCCAGGCCGGCGATCGATACGCCCAGCTTGGCTGCGATGACCGGGCGAGGATGCGGTCCGGTGCGTCGCAGCTCCAGCAGCCACTCCGGCGGATCGGTCTGCAGAGCGGTCAGCTCGTCACGAGTCACGTCGCCTTCCTGGAACTGCGCAGGTGTTGCTTCCAGGTACACACCCAGCTTCTTGGCAGCCGTCGTCGGCTTCATCGTCTGGGGAGTTTTGTTCGACGTCATGCAACAAGAGTAACCAGCCGATACGGGTGCTTTTACCAAGGCGGTAGCCTTGCCTGGTGACAGACGCGGATAGTCAGGCAATTTTTCGACTCGCGTACGCCCCGGGGGTGACGCCCACCAAGTGGGTCCGGGTGTGGCACGAGCGGCTCCCCGAGGTGCGTCTGGAACTTGTTCAGTTCCCGGTTCTCGAACTCGAAGCTGCACTTCGCGCCGGTGAAGCAGATGCAGGTTTGGTTCGACTGCCGATCGACCGGACCGGCATCAGCGCCATCTCGCTGTATGCGGAAACCCCGGTGGTGGTGGTACCGAAAGATCACGTATTCACTACTGTCGATCAGATTTCCGTCGACGATCTGGCCGACGAGATAGTGCTCGATCCTCTCGACGACAGACTCGACTGGCCGACCCGTCCCGGAAAGACCGCCGCCGAGCGACCCGCGACCATCGCCGACGCCATCGAGTTGGTGGCCGCCGGCGTCGGAGTTGTCGTGGTTCCCCATTCGCTGGCGCGGTTCCACCATCGCAAGGACCTGACCTTCCGTCCGGTGGACGGTGCGCCCGAGGCTCCTGTGGCTTTGGCATGGATGGAGTCCAAGACCACAGATCTGGTCGAGGAACTTATCGGCATCGTGCGGGGCCGAACGGCGCAGAGTTCCCGCGGCCGAAACGGTGAGCCGGCGGAGAAGATCAAGGGCTCCGTCAAGGCCAAGATCGCGGCCCGCGAGCGTCGCGCAGAAGCTGCCAAGAACGGGCAGAAAGCTAAGGGCGCCGGCACCGCGAAGAACATATCCGGACGCAACGCCGGTTCCGGTAAGGCCAAGGCGGGCGGCAAATCAGGTAGCGGGAAGTCCGGTGGGACCAAGAGTTCGGGTGGCCGGTTCTCCGGAAAGCAGAAGGGCCGCTAGGGCTTCAACTGGCAACTCGGAGGATCGCTGCCGGACAACGCTGAACTGATCAGGCGCGACAGACTCGGGCTGTGGTCTCGCGAATTGGCGCATCGTCGAACTCCGTCGAGCATGATGAGAGTATGACTCCCGCGAGTTCTTCAGCCCTCGATGAATTGGTAGCGGCACTCCCCGAGGGAGCGGTCCTGCTGGATCCGGATGTGACCGCGGGCTACCGCCAGGACTGGGCCGCCGATCCGACCGCCGGCCGTCCCGCTGCCGTAGTTCGCGCTACGAGCACCGAAGACATCCAAACCGTGATGCGATGGGCAACCGCCAACCGCGTGCCGGTGGTTCCCAGAGGTGCCGGCTCGGGCCTGTCCGGTGGATCCAGCGCCGTCGACGGTTGCATAGTGGTCAGCACCGAGCGAATGCGACAGATCACGATCGACCCGGTCGCCCGGGTGGCGGTTACGCAGCCCGGTTTGATGAATGCGGAGGTCAAGAAAGCCGCCGCAGAGCACGGACTCTGGTACCCACCTGACCCGTCGTCCTTCGAGATCTGTTCCATCGGCGGCAATGCAGCCACCAACGCCGGCGGACTCTGCTGCGTCAAGTACGGAGTTACCACCGACTACGTTCTCGGACTCCGGGTCGTGCTGGCGGACGGTACAGCTGTCAGCCTCGGAGGTCCCCTTCTCAAGGACGTCGCCGGACTCTCACTCACCAAACTGTTCGTGGGCAGCGAGGGCACTCTCGGCATCATCACGGAAATCACGTTGCGTTTGATTCCCGCGCAGCCGCCCGCATCAACCGTCGTCGCGTCGTTCGACTCGGTACAAGAAGCTGCCGACGCGGTCTTGGCGATCACCAGCAACATGCGTCCGGCGATGCTCGAGTTCATGGATCACGCCAGTATCAATGCTGTCGAGGATTCGGTACGCATGGGTCTCAACCGCAAGGCTCACGCACTACTGCTCGCGCAGTCCGACGCACCCGGCGCGGCAGGCGTGCTGGAAATCGAGACGATTGTTCAGGCGTGCGAAAACAACGGAGCCACCGAAGTATTCGCCACCGATGACCAGGCCGAAGGTGACGCTTTTGCGGCGGCACGGCGAGCGGTGTTCCCGGCCGTGCTCGCGATGGGAAGTCTGCTTCTCGAAGACGTGGGCGTTCCCATGCGCGCACTCCCCCAGCTGGTAACCGGGGTCGAAGCCATCGCAGACGACCTCGACGTCCTGATCTGCACGGTGGCGCACGCCGGAGACGGAAACACCCACCCGCTCATCGTCTTCGACCCCGCAGACCCGGACATGTCCGAACGCGCACAGATCGCATTCGGACGGGTGATGGATCTCGCCATCGCGCTCGGCGGCACGATCACCGGCGAACACGGGGTCGGTCGACTCAAGCGCGACTGGCTGCCGTCACAGTTGGGTGAAGACGTCATGGCCCTCAATCGCAGGGTCAAGGATGCGCTCGACCCGCTGGGAATTCTCAATCCCGGAGCCGTCATTGCCGCGAAAGAAGGCTCTCTCGACTAGCTTTCACGTCGACGTCGAACGAGTCACGTCATCGAGGAACCGTCGGGCTGACCGAACGGACCAGCTCGGCCAGCTGACGGAATCCTTCTGCTCGGCCACTCGACGAGCGGGACACGACGCCGATCGTGCGACCTGGAGCCGGCGAAGCGAAATGCGCCGTCGACAAGTCCCCGCGTCGAACCTCCACGGCAACAGCCGATTCCGGGACCAAAGTCACCCCGAGTCCCCCGGCCACACATTGCACGACTGTCGCGAGAGAGGTAGCCCGCGTGTCGCCGGCAAGCGGATGGGCGTCTACCGAACGGCACAGATCCAACGTCTGGTCACGCAGGCAGTGGCCGTCGTCGAGCAAGAGCAACGGCAGCGCGTCGAGCACGTCCGCCGTGAGATCGACACGTCCGGCCAAGGAATGATCGTTCGGCACGACCATCACAAAATCCTCTTCGTACACAGGAACTTCCACCAGGCCAGGTGTTCCGGCAGGAAGCGCCAACACCGCGACGTCGAGCGCTCCCGATCGCAGGGCATCAAGCAAGCGCGCCGTTTGATCCTCGACTATTTGCGGCGCCAACGACGGCAGCTTCTCGCGCAGCTCCGGCAACAACCCCGGAAGAATGTAGGGCGCAACGGTCGGGATCAACCCGATGCGTAGCGGTCCGGTCAGAGAGTCGCCCGAGCCGGCCGCGCTCGCGACGAAACCGTCGGCAGCCTCGAGGATTTGCTTGGCCTGACCGAGCAAGCGCTGTCCGTCCGCGGTCACGAGCACGCGCCGCGTACTACGTTCGATCAGTTTGACCCCTAGTCCCGCCTCGAGAGCTGCCAGCGCCTGCGACAGTGTGGGTTGGCTCACACCGGAACGCGCTGCGGCAGTACCGAAGTGCCGGTACTCGGCCACCGACACAAAGGCACGCAGCTGTGACAAGGAAGGTTGATAAGTCTGATCAGACATGCCTATCAGTGTAGTGCCACCCATCACCTTTACCTTTTGAACGGTTTGATGCAGAATGGACTCATACCAAAAAGCGCCGGTCACAACCTCGACACTCCAGTCGAAACCGTCCGACCCGCTGACGGTGACAAACCCTCTCGATCCAGCACGTTCGGCCGTGACAGTCCGAACAGCCGGATCGTGTGCGCAAGAAATTCCTGTTCACGAGACACGTAGGAGAATGAGACACATGGCTCTGCTCACAATCGGCGACCAGTTCCCCGCTTACAACCTCACGGCTGTCATCGGCGGCGACCTGTCCAAGGTCGATGCCCAGCAGCCCGATGACTACTTCACCACCGTCACCAGTGACGACTACGCAGGCAAGTGGCGCATCGTCTTCTTCTGGCCCAAGGACTTCACCTTCGTGTGCCCCACCGAGATTGCTGCATTCGGCAAGCTCAACGAAGAGTTCGCAGACCGTGACGCTCAGGTTCTCGGCGCTTCCGTCGACAACGAGTTCGTGCACTTCCAGTGGCGTGCACAGCACGAAGAGCTCAAGACCCTCCCCTTCCCGATGCTCTCGGACCTCAAGCGCGAGCTTGCCGAGGCCACCGGCGTCCTCAACGCCGACGGCGTTGCAGACCGCGCGACGTTCATCGTCGACCCCAACAACGAGATCCAGTTCGTCTCCGTCACAGCCGGTTCCGTCGGCCGTAACGTCGACGAGGTTCTCCGCGTCCTCGACGCTCTCCAGAGCGACGAGCTGTGCGCATGCAACTGGAAGAAGGGCGACCCGACCATCAACGCCGGCGAGCTCCTGACTGCGAGCGTCTGAGTATGAGCGTCGAGAACCTGAAGAACTCGCTTCCCGAGTACGCGAAGGACCTCAAGCTCAACCTGAGTTCCATTGCGCGCACGACGGTCCTGAACGAGCAGCAGTTGTGGGGAACGCTCCTCGCAACGGCCGCAGCCACCAAGTCTGCGTCCACGCTCAAGGAGATTGCTTCCGAGGCTGCCGACAACCTGTCGGCAGAGGCATACAACGCCGCTCTCGGCGCAGCGTCGATCATGGGCATGAACAACGTCTTCTACCGCACCAAGGGCTACCTCGACGGTAAGTACGACGACCTTCGTGCCGGCCTGCGGATGAACATCATCGGCAACCCGGGCGTCGACAAGGCCGACTTCGAATTGTGGTCGCTTGCAGTGTCCGCGATCAACGGCTGCAACCACTGCCTCGAAGCTCACGAGAACACCCTCCGCCAGGAAGGTGTCGACCGCGAGGTCATCTTCGAAGCGATCCGCGCCGGTTCCATCGTCGCGGGCGTCGCACAGGCTGTCGAAGCCAACGAGATCCTCTCTGCCGCACAGGTCTGATCACTCGGACCTGAGTGCAGTTCGACGAGCCCTCCCCACCGTGAAGGTGGGGAGGGCTTTTCGCGCGCTAGGGTGGACCGATGGGTCTCGAGGTGAGTGTGGTCCGGGTCTTCACGGACGAGAACGGCAAGCACGGGAATCCGTTGGGAATCGTCGACGCGTCCACGGTTGCAGAATCGGATCGACAAGCCGTCGCGAAGGAACTCGACTACAGCGAGACCATCTTCATCGACGTTCCGGATGACGGCGCCTCGCGTGCGCGGGTCCAGATCTTCACTCCGGCAGCAGAACTCCCCTTCGCCGGACACCCGACCGTCGGTGCCACGTGGTGGTTGGGCGAACAAGGCCGTCGCGTGAGCGCCCTCGACGTTCCTGCCGGCAGTGTCGACGTCCGCCAATCCGGCGCTTTGACGTGGGTACGCGCGCGTGCCGAATGGGCACCGGAATTCGCGATCTATCCGATGGACACGGTCGACGACGTCATCGACGCAGATCCGTCCGACTACGAGGCGGATCATTCGTATCTGTGGGCGTGGCAGGACAAGCTCGAAGCTGCCATCCGCGCACGCATGTTCGCACCGGTGATGGGAATCGCCGAGGACGAGGCAACCGGATCTGCAGCGCTGCGCATCACGGACCGATTGAGGAAATCACTGCTCATCACCCAGGGACGCGGATCGGTGCTTCACACCACCTTCTCTCCGGAAGGTTGGCTCGAAGTCGGCGGCCGCGTCGTCGCCGAGCCGTCACGAACCTTGTGAGTACCCGGCGGGATTGCGTCCGGCCTCGAGGTCACGTGCACTCAGTGATACCGAGATCTCGTCACCGAGCGCAACTCCCGGCGCGAGGGGCAACTGATCTCCACTCCAGAACTTGCCCGGGTCGAACCAGTTGACACGACGATTGCCGACGAGCAGACCCATCGCTTCATAGGTCTTGGCAACCACTTCGGCGCAGTAGGCGCTCTCGACGGCCACTGCCGATACGTCGGACTTCTTGCGCAGCTTCGGGATTCGGCCGCCGAACCAGCGCGAAGCAAGCTTGGCCGTCGACGGGAAAGGCGTACCGTCCAGCCGCGCGATCGTCTCGAGCAGAGCGTCTTCCTGCTCCCGGGTGACTTCGTGGTCGAGCTGGCGCAACCATCCACGCTGCCCGTACTTGGCGCCCCAGACCTGAACGGCCGATCGCAGATCGTGCAGTTGGACACCACGCTGGAAGCGTCCGGTCCACATGTCCTGCAGCGAGTGACCGAGTTCCGCATGCCACATCAGCGGCGGGAGGTCGTCGATCACGACCGACATTCCGACGTGGTTGACGGGGCTGTTGGTCAGTGTCTGAATGGCCCGGTCCGCCGTCGACTCTCCGCGGAAGATCCAGATGTCGCCCGTGCGGGTCGCCGCGGCGGCCTCGTCGAGACTCACCTGCGAAAGCAATCGTCGGTCCATGCCTCTAGCGTAGAGGGATGAAACTCCGTACTCCTCTGCGCGCCTCGCACGTTTGGAAACTGGTCGGCCTCGCCGGTGCAATGGGCGTTGCCGCCACCGGGGTTCTCGTTGCGCGCGGCGAACGCCAGCGTCGGGCCTACTCTCCGGACGAAATTCGCTCGGTACTGCACGAGCGGTACACCCAGGCCTACGCCAAGCAGTCGGAACAAGAGGTTCTGGAACTCGAACCTGCACCCAACGCTGTGCGGCGCCGAATCGAGAAACTCTTCCGGCGCCGCAACTGACATCAGCCGAGGGCTGCGAGGATCCCTGCTGCCATCTCCGCGACCTGATCATCGGTCATGACAAACGTCGGCGAAATCTGCA
>NZ_CAURKP010000150.1:0-12547 GCF_963525155.1 uncultured Rhodococcus sp. | reverse complement strand
TGTCCGTTCAGGCCGATGCCGAGGATCTGCACGTCGATGGGACCGTTTTCGGCGATGGCAGCGTCGTAACGCCGGGCAGCGTCACTGGGATCCGCGGCCCCGCCGTCGGGGCTGAACACTCGCGCATTGTCGATGTCGAGGTGATCCACGAGTTCCGTGCGGATGGTGTGCGCGTAGGACTGCGGCTGATCGGACGTGAGACCTACATACTCGTCGAGAAGATACGCGCTCATCGCCGCGAACGACACTCCCGATTCTCGATGCCTCTTGATCAGCTCTCGATACGTGTGCAGCGGTGACGATCCGGTCGCGAGGCCGAGCGTCCGCGCTCCGTTTTCGATTGCGCCACAAACGATATCTGCAGCGATTCGCCCGCCGTCCTCCGGACTGGGAACTATGACGATTTCCATTCAGACATCCTCACTGCTCTTGCCGGCTCCGACGATGGCCTCACGTACCGAACCCGAAGCGCAGTCCAACAGTTCGGTTGCTTCGGCGAAGTCGCATTCGGCCAACAACATGACGACCGCTGCCTTCACATGACCATCGGCATTGTCGATGGTCTCCGCAGCGATCTCGGTATCGACTCCGGTGGCTGCCGCGACGATCCGGTTCGCACGATCGACAAGCTTGGCATTGGTCGGCCGAAGATCGACCATCAGATTGTGGAATGCCTTCCCGGAGCGAACCATACTGGCCGTGGAGAGCATGTTGCACACCATCTTCTGCGCAGTTCCGGCCTTGAGCCTCGTCGATCCGGTGAGGATTTCGGGCCCGGTCTCCACTTCGATGGCCACGCCGGCGTGAGAACTCATTGCCGCGTTCCGGTTGCACGAGACTGCCACTGTTGCAGCGCCGAGTTCGCGGGCGTGATCGAGTCCCCCGATGACGTAGGGGGTACGACCGCTGGCAGCCAGACCCACCACGACGTCGTTGGCGTTCAACGAGATTGCGTCGAGATCGACCCCAGCCGCTCGCGGATCGTCCTCTGCCCCCTCGACGGCGTTCAGAAACGCTCCTGGGCCACCGGCGATGATGCCGATCACCTCGCCCGGATCGGTCCCGAACGTCGGAGGGCATTCCACCGCGTCGAGAACTCCCAGACGCCCACTTGTCCCCGCTCCCAGGTAGATCAGTCGACCACCTTGTGCTCGGGCCGCGACGATCAAGTCGACTGCGGCTTCGATGGCGGGTAGTACCGCTGCCACCGCGTCGGCCACGATTGCGTCCTGTTGATTCATCACCGTCAGCAGACCCGACACCGACATGACATCGAGATCGCGGGTCAGAGGGTTGGGTCTCTCGGTGGAGAGCATTTCCAATTGCATTGTGGCGAGTCCTCCTCGATCGATATTCATTACGACGACTCCTCGTCAGTACTCACAGCGACGACTCCTCGTCAGTACTCACAGCGACGACTCCTCGTCAGTGCCGCTTCGAAGCAATGGCATCATGGCTTCGTTGCAGAGCAGAGAGTGCGCTGGGCAGCGAGTGCGCCACCATCGCAAAAATTGTGTCGACTACCAACAGCTGACCGGTGCGGCTTGCCATCGCAGCCGATCGGAAACCGAATTCTCTACCGGCAGTGAGCAGAACGTGATGTGACTGCACGGCGAGCGTCGATCGTGCCCCTCCGGTGATCGCAGCCGTCGACGCCCCGGTTCGACGGGCAAGGGCAAGTGGTTCCACGACATCCGAAGTCTCACCTGAATGTGAGATCCCCACTGCGATGTCGTCCGGTCCGAGCAAGCTGGCGCTGACCATGGCCGCGTCTCGGTCGAGATGAACCCGGCAGTTGACGTCGATGCGAGAGAGCTTCAACGTGAGGTCTTGCGCGACGATGCCAGAGGCGCCGATGCCGTAGACCTCGACGCGGCGGGCGGATCGAATCCGGGACACAACTTCTTCGAGCGCAGCAGGATCTGTCAATTGCGCCGTGCCCTTGAGCTGTTCGGATTCGAACTCGGCGAGCTTGGCCATCACCTCACCGGCCGAGTCGGCAGCAACGATGTCCACACCGAGCGGGATCGTGTTCTCTGTACCGGACCCGCTGATCGCCGCCAGCGCGAGACGAAGCTGTGGATAACCCTCGAAACCGAGTCGTTTGGCTGTGCGGACCACTGTCGCCGTGCTTGTCGACGCTCGTTCGGCGAGGTCGTTGACCGTCAGGGTGGAGGCCAGACTGGGGTCGGCTTCGATGATTTCGGCGATCCGCAGCTCGGCAGGCGAGAGGCTGCTCAGTGATGCACGAATACGAGCAAGCAGGTCGACGGACGCCGGAGCACTCCGGTCCAAAGTCATAACGCCTCGATTCGCATCGTTCTCGGAGCTGACGGCACCGATGTGATTCTAGGCAGCCCACGGCTTCCTGGCGTCAGAGATCCGAGCACACTGGCGTGACGCGCACCGGTGCACGAAGCGATGCTGCCGGGCAATCCGTGCGCGGTGAGATAGCCGAGAACCGCGAAAGCCAATGCTTCCTTGATATCGGAGGTGACGCCGAGTTCGTCCGAAGAGACAAGCGCTATGTCGCCCAGTTCGTCACGGAGCATCGCCATCAACGTCGGATTCTTGGTGCCACCGCCTGACACCACTACTTCGATAGCCGCGAGTGCTTTGACGGAATCGGCGACGGTCCGGGCGGTCAGTGCAGTCAGAGTCGCGACGATGTCGGCCAGAGGCAACGACTCGTAGCCCTGCAGAGCGGCGAGCAGATAGTCCCGATGGAACAGTTCCTTGCCCGTGCTCTTGGGAGCGGGCCGCGCGTAATACGGTTCGCTCAGTAGTTGTGCCAGCAGATCGACGTTCGGTGTGCCCGCTGCGCCCAGAGCCCCACCGAGATCGAACCACAGCTCCCCGGCAGTGAATTCGCCTACCGCAGCGTCGATCAGCGCATTTGCGGGGCCGGTGTCGAAGGCAATCGGCACTGCGGCACCTTCTGCCGTCGATGTCGGGGCGCCACCCGGAGCAGTGACGTTCGCGATGCCACCGAGATTGAGCGCGACGGAACCCGAAGTTCTTCCGTTGAGCCACAATACGTCGAATGCGCTGACAAGTGGAGCGCCCTGACCACCCGTCGCCACGTCGCGAGAGCGCAGGTCCGACACGACCGTGCATCCGGTCTTCTCGGCTATCCAGGCCGGCTGCCCGAGCTGGAGAGTGCCCTTTACTTGCGCTCCTTCGACCCAGTGGAACATCGTCTGACCATGTGAGGAGATCAATTCCGCACTGCCACCGCACAGTTCCGCGTTCGCCCGCGCAGCCACGGCCGCGAATGCCTGTCCGATCTCGGTGTCGAGTTGGCAGATCTGACCGACAGTGGTGGACGCCGGCGGTACCGCAGCAGCCACCGCTGCCCGCAACTCACCGGAATACGGTTCGCTGACCATCCCCAGTGGGGTCAGCACAAGAGTGTCCCCGTCGATCCGGATGTCTGCTGCGGCAGCATCGATAGCGTCGTACGAAGTACCGGACATCAGACCGATGACTATCATGAAATATCCCTTACTCGCATCGTTTCGGCATTCGGAAAAGCTGCGGTCAGTCGACGAGTGCCCGCTTGTGGGCATTTCCTCGCAAGGTACTCAAGGCGATCGCACTGACGGCGCACGTTGCCATCACGAAGTAGGCCGGAATATCGAGATTGGACGTTTCCTTGATCAACCACGTGATGATCAAACCGGCGCAGCCCGAAAAGACCGCGTTGGACAGGGAGTATGCGAGTCCCAATCCGGTGTACCGGACCGAGGTGGGGAACATCTCGGAGAGCATGGCGGGTCCGGGTCCGGCAACAAGTCCCACTGCGGCGCCGGCGGCAAACACTGCAAATCCCTTGGCTGTCAAAGACGTCTGCTCATTCTGCAGGACGTTGAGCAGCGGCAGAGCCAAGACCAGAATTATCACGGTGCCGGTGAGCATGACCGCGCGTCGTCCGATGCGATCGCTGAGTCCACCCGCGATCGGAATGGTCACCGCGAAGCCCGCATTGGCGAGCACGGAAGCAACAAGTGCCTGATGGAAAGTCGCGTTGAGCGAACTTTGAAGATAAGTCGGCATCACGACGAGGAACGTGTAACCGGCAGCAGACCACCCCATCAACCGCCCGATTCCGAGCAGAATCGCCCTGGCTGTCTCTCCGACAGTCGGCTGCACTACAGGCGCCGGCGCATCAGCTGTCGGTTCGGACTGGACTGATCGAGCACGCTCGAACGACGGCGTTTCTTCGAGGCGGAGCCTGAGCCACAGAGCAACCAGACCCATCGGAAGTGCAAGGAGGAACGGAATGCGCCAGCCCCAGTCACTGAGCTGTCCCGAGTCGAGGACAGTAGCGAGGAGTGCTGCGATCCCCGCACCGGCGAGCAGTCCGAGCGCGACGGTGAACGACTGCCACGAGCCGTACAGCCCACGTCGTCCGGGCGGAGCAAACTCGGTCATCACCGACACTGCACCGCCGAACTCACCACCGGCCGACAATCCCTGCAGAATTCGAAGGACCGTCAAGAGCAGCGGTGCCAGAATTCCGACGCTCTCGTAGGTGGGGAGCACACCGATCAGGGTCGTCGCACCCGACATAAGCAGAAGAACGATCACCAAGGTGGGGCGTCGGCCGATGCGGTCACCGAGTCGACCGAACAGCGCGGCCCCCACTGGGCGGAAGAAGAAGGCCAACGCAAACGACGCGTAGGTCTTGATCAGGCTTTCGAGGTCGCCGGAGCCGTCGGCGCTGAAGAAGTTCGACGCGATGATCGTCGCGAAGAACCCGTACACACCGAACTCGTACCACTCGATGAAATTTCCGACGGAGCCGGCGACGAGCGCCCTGCGCCGTTTGAGCTGCGCACCATCGTTCCGTGTCTGCACTGTGATGCCCATGCCGTCCTCCGTTGACGAAACCCGAATATGCAACAAAGTTTCATCTGAACGGAGTAGAAATGTCAAGAAGTTTCACGATTGGATTTTTGCTACGCCCGGAAGCCTTATGCTCCCGCGAACGTGAATGCCTCCGCCCGTTCGAACTGGTCAGTGGAGTCACCGGAATAGACGGTGCTCTCGTTCGGTCCGAGTCCGAGCTTTCGGACGGGTGTCCCTTCCGCGAGATCCATCGACGCCACGTCCACCCAGAAGGTATTGGGCGTCATCGCCGACTCGAAGAAATAGAGCGTGCGTTTGTGATCGACGACGGTGCGCCAACGGGTCGATGAGATGTTGGGCTCATCGGGAGTCGAAATTCCCAGGGGCACCGACACATTCCGAATTACACTGAAGGTGGACGCCAACGCCGCCCGCGGATCGTCCGTCTGCGGTATCGCATCGACATAGAACGACGCCCGAGCGAATCTGTCAGCGGCACGGTTTGTTCCGGGCAGCATGACGGTCCCGTTGATCTGCTTCCAGTACTCGTTGACGGCGAGTTGCTGATCGAAGATCGGCGAATTGGTCATCACCTGGTACTCACGGCTGTGATGAATCGTCGGGCGTCCACCGACGTACTCGATGATCGCGCTGTCTCCCCCAGCGTCCGAGAGCGACATGTGCAGCGTTGCGAGGCGGTCTTCGCCGGGAACGGCAGCGGTCACTACCGTGAACGGTTCCGACGCGAGCACTTCGACCGCTTCCTGAACTGTCGCAAAGCGATCCAGGACGTATTGCGCCCACGCCGCGATCGACAATCCCGGGGTCGAACCGTCATACGTCGGGTACTCGGACTCGACCAACCACAAGAGATTGGCAGACAGCCCAGCCTCGTTGACCCCGTCGGTCGTGCACATGTCGTAGGCCGTCGCGACAACACTTCCGTATTTCGACGTCCACTGTATCGAGTTCGGACCTGCGCAGCCCCCTCTGGTCATGCCGCGCGGGAAAGCCCAGAGGTTTGTTCCGAGATCGACCTTCCAATCCATCGATCGAGCAGTGATCACAGTGTCGTTGGGCCCCAAGTAGACCAAGCGTGTACACATCGAAAACTATCCCTTCGTTACGGCGTGACGATATTGAAACTGGGATCGAAGGTATCGAGCAACCCTCCCAGCGTCTCGAGCGCTGATTCGTCTCCGTCGAGCGAAATCTTCCCGGCCTTGGCCAGTTCGGCGGCCGCGCCCGGTTGCAGAAGCGCTCCCACGAGTGCCGCTTTCGGGCCCGAGACCGTCAGTTGTGTGTTCGGTGACGCGCCCTTACGTGCATTGAGGACGCCGCGCTTGACCCACGCAGTCCATGCCTCGTCGCCGCGATCGGTGAACACGAAATCGATCCGCAGTTCCGCATCGGTGGCCTTGTCGCCGATGAGATGTATTGCAACGAAGTCGAAGAGGATGTCGATGGGCATCGCGAGGACACTGTCCTGACTTGCCGTGACGTACGGGGCAGGCTGGGCGCCCTCGCGTAGTTCCAACGCGGCCGAGAGATAGATCCCACGCCACTGCGGCCCTTCGGCTTGATAGCCCATCTGCTCGTAGACGTCGGCTTGCAGGTTCCTCGCTTCGGCGTTCTCCGGTTGCGCGAACACCAACTTGTGCAGGATCTCTGCCGCCCATCGGTAGTCCGCGGCGTCGAATGCCCGCTTACCCTCGTCCAGGATCTTCTGCGCGCCAAGGAGATCGACGAACCTCTTCGCCGATTCGACCGGCGGATGAGGATGAAGCGACACCGGATCGCCGTCCCACATTCCCAGTTCCTTGGTGTACACGGCGCGAACGTCGTGGTGCAGAGTTCCGTGATATCCGCGGTTGTACCACTTGCGCCCGAGTTCGTCCGGCAGTTCGATCACCTCGGCAGCTTCGAGCGGTGTGTACCCCTTGTTCGCGAGACGGAGTGCCTGGTCGTGAATGTACTTGTAAGTGTCCCTTTGCGATTCGATGAACGGCACCAGGTTCTCGTTACCCCACACCGGCCACGTGTGCGGTCCGTAGTGAACAGCCGCTTCGTCTCCCCACCGCTCGAGAGTCTCGTCCAGATACCGAGCGAAGTTCCGAGCGTCGCGAGTGCGCGCACCTCTTAAGGTCTGGATGTTGTGGAGCGAATGATTGGCGTTCTCCGCACAGGTCAGCGCGGCGAGTTCGGGGATCCAGATGTGCATTTCCTCCGGAGCCTCGGTATCCGGCGCATACAGGAACTCGAATTCCAGACCGGCGATCTCACGCTTCGTTCCGGTCTCCGTGATGCTGTCGGTCGGCGAAATATACGAGATCTGAGGGCCTTTGGTGCTGAGCACGCCGATTCCGCAGGAGACTGCCCCTTTCGGGCCGAGGTCGAGCAATCCACCGAAGGCATAGAAAGAACGCCGGGCCATGGCATTGCCGGCCACAACGTTCTCACCGATCGCGAACTTGTCGAACGATGCGATCGTGCCGGGTGCGATGATCGGCACCTTTCCCGACGCAACGTCCTCGACGTCGACGATTCCTTTGACTCCGCCGTAGTGGTCGATATGGGTGTGTGTGTAGATGATCGCCGCAACCGGCTTGTCGCTGACGTGCTCACGAATCATCTTCATGCCCTGACGTGCCGATTCGACTCCGGCCATACAGTCGATGACGATCAGTCCCTCGTCGCCTTCTACGACCGTCAGGTTCGCGATGTCGTTGTTCCGCACCTGGTAGAGGCGATCCGTCACCTGGTAAAGCCCACCTCGGCGTATGACCTGACTCTGGCGCCACAGGCTGGGGTTGACGGTGTCGGGTGCGGGGACGTCGTCACCGATGTACGCCAAAGCGTCCGGGTCGAAGACCACATGCCCGTCGTCGCCGAGAACGTTGCCCGGCAACGGAGCGATCAACCCTCGATCCGCGTCGGCAAAATCCTGCCGGTCATCCATGGCATACCGCGCGACTGCCTCGCGATTCGCCGTGACTGTGGCCGGTGTTGCGTCCTTAGGTGTCTGGCACATGGCACTCCCCGCTCGGATACGACGATCTGATACCCCATCATCTGTATCGGTTGGGCGCGCGCTTGGAATCACCCGCGCAGGGTGAAGCTCGCACGAACACGCGAGGTGATCAGCCGGGGAGTTCCTCGGAATTCCGAGATGCGAGTGCAATTAACAGGACTGCGATCCCACATCCGGCAACCAGGATCCATCCCAGCCTCGATGCCTGTGCGACGTCTACCGGTGCACTGCCGCCGATAATGCCGCCGGCCAGCGCCACACCGAGAGCGGCACCGAATTGGCGTGCACTGGAGGTTATTCCACCGGCAAGCCCCGCCTGCGATCTCGGCAGCCCGTTGACGGCGGTGTTGGTGATGGGGGCATTCGAGAACCCGAATCCGATACCGAGGAACAGGTAAGCGGCCAACAGCATCGGAATCGCCGTGTTGTTGTCGAGCGAGACCAGGCACAGTCCACCGAGCGTCGTGAAACTACCGGCGATCAGCAGCGGCCGCCGCGGGCCGAAGCGTCCGACGAGTATTCCGGACAACGGCGCGCAGACCGTTGCCGCAACGGCCATCGGGAGGGTGATCGCGCCGGCCAGGGCCGGACTCATACCGCGGGAGTGCTGCAAGTAGAACGTGCCGAGCAGTAGCGTCGCGTTCAACGCCACGAACACCACGACAGCGCCGATCACAGCCGACGAGAACGGTCTGCGGCGGAAGAGTGCGAGATCCATCAGTGGCTCGCGCTTGCGTGATTCGACGCGGATGAATGCGGCCAACGCTGCAGCAACAACGACATACCCTGCCGTCGCCGCGGCAGAGAACCATCCGATTCGCGGACCCTCGATCAGAAGGGCGACCGCCCCGCCGACAAGAATCACCAGTAGCAACTGACCGGGAAGGTCGAGACGTCGCGACTGCTGCGCTCGGGACTCCGGTACAAACACAGCAGTCAAGACGAGCACGGCCAAGATCACCGGCACGTTGATCCAGAAAACCGATCGCCAGCCGAAACTTTCGATGAGCACACCGCCGACGATCGGCCCTGCCGCCATACTCAGGCCGAAGACCGCGGCCCACACCCCGATCGCCTTGGCCCGCTCCTTCGGGTCGGTCATCACGTTGACCACGATCGCCAAGGCAACCGGACTGAGCATCGACCCACCGACGCCTTGGACGATCCGCGCCGCGATCAGCACCTCCACGGACGGAGCGAGTGCGCAGGCAATCGACGCCACCCCGAAAACGACAAGCCCGATCTGAAAGACTCGTCTCCTGCCGAATCGATCGGCCACCGCTCCGGACGAGATCAGCAAGCTGGCCAGGACGAGTGTGTACGCGTTGACGACCCATTCCAGACCACGGGTTCCGACGCGAAATCCCTCACCGATCGTCGGCAGGGCTACGTTGACGATGGTCGTGTCCAACCCGACGACGAACAGGCTCGTGCAGCAGATCGCCAGGATGCCCCATCGCCGCCGTGCATCAAGTCCGATCACTTGCGGTTCGATCCCGCTCGAAGGTTTCATGGTCGGACTCCATCTCTCGAAGTGCTCTGCCGTACTCGACTGTCGAAAGGATCGTTGCTCTCCAGCGTCCGAAGCCGGTAGAAACTTTGCGGAAACTGCAAAGATGGACGGCATGGATGCTGAATTCGAGCAGTTGATCACCGATATCGGACCGAGACTGCGCACGCTCCGACGCGATCGCGGATTGACCCTCGAGGGCCTGTCCGAAGCCACCGGCATCTCTGTCAGCGCACTCTCACGCCTCGAATCGGGTAAGCGTCGTCCCACCCTCGATCTGCTGTTGCCGCTTGCCCGAGCGCACCGGGTCGCGCTGGACCAACTCGTCGGCGCCCCCGCTACGGGCGATCCTCGGGTCCATCTCACCCCGAGCCGACGCAAGAACGGCAGTGCCGTCGTTCCGTTGACGCGATATCCCGGCCGCGTGCAGGTCTTCAAGCAGGTGATCGGGCCGCGTCCACCGAAGCTCGTCACCCACGCCGGCTACGAATGGCTCTACGTCCTCGCCGGGGATCTGCGTCTCATCCTGGGGGCGAACGAGGTTCTCCTACACCCCGGGGAAGTCGCGGAGTTCGACACTGCCGAGCCCCACTGGTTCGGGCCTGCCGATGAACAGGTGGTGGAAATCTTGCATCTTTTCGGCCCGCAAGGCGAGAAGGCACACGTGCGCACGAAGGCAAAAACTACTACTGCACAAGACCTGGTTCCCGAAAGTTAGTTCACTGCATGCGTTTTCAATCGGTTCGACAGTGTGTGAGCGTGCTCGAGGAGCAGCGTTCCCAACTCGGCATGACGCGCGGGCCGGAAGCGAGTTTCCACTCCGGTCAGGCTCAACGCCCAGGCCGGGCGACCGTTGCGGTCGAACACCGCGGCACCCATCCCCCAGCTTCCCTCGACGATGAGGGCTGGATTGACGGCGTAGCCGGTGACCCGCGTCGACTCGATTCGCTCTCGAATCGATGTCTCACTGTGGATCTCACCCCATTCCGAATCCAGATTCACCCGGGCGAAATAGTCGTCGACGTCCCGCGCCGGTAGGTGGCTCAAGATGGCAAGGCCGGCCGACGCGACTCCCAACGGGAAACGCTTCCCCTCGTGCAGCACGTGAGATCGCAGCGGAAAACTGCCTTCCTGACTCAGGATGCAGACAGTCTCGTCACCTCGACGTGCCGACAGGAAGGCGCTCTCCCCCGTGACCCGGGCAAGTTCGTCGACGACGTCGCGAGCGCGGTCGGTGATGTCGTACCGATTTCCGGCCGCCGCCCCCAGGAGGTACAACTCCGGGCCGAGAGACCACCGACCGGTTCGTGCGTCACGGTCGACCAGCCCTTCGGCAGCCAAGGACGTGAGCAGTCGGTGCGCGGTGGGCCGAGCGAGGCCGGTGAGCTTGCCCAACTCCGTGGTGGAAGCGCCCGTTGGTTCGGACGCGCCGAGGGCTCGTAGAAGTGCCGCCACCCGCGCGACCATGGCCGGCGATTGCTCGTGAGTTGGCATGCCTTCATCCTAGCGTCCATTCAGTGAACGAATTTCCTTCAGATGGTCAGTAGTCGATCAGTTCACTGTGGATGTTCGAGATTGCTTGAACCTGTGAACTGGAGATAGTTCACTGGATATCGAAGTGAGTGAGTGTCTACTCAATGAACGCCTGGCAGGGAGAGAACATGACAGCAAAGGTGTACGAGTCCGCAGCGGAGGCGGTCGCCGACATCGTCGACGGCGCAACGCTGGCCGTCGGCGGATTCGGCTTGTGCGGCATCCCCGACGTGTTGATCGACGCGATCGCAGCTACGAGTGCAACCGACCTCGAGGTGTTCTCCAACAACTGCGGCGTCGACGATCACGGTCTCGGAATCTTGCTGAGCGCCGGCCGTATCCGACGAGTGACGGCGTCGTACGTCGGTGAGAACAAGGAGTTCGCCCGGCAGTACCTGGCCGGCGAACTCGAAGTGGAACTGACGCCGCAGGGAACGCTCGCTGAGCGTCTGCGCGCCGGCGGAACCGGAATCCCGGCATTCTTCACACCGGCCGGAGTGGGTAGCCCCATCTCCGACGGCGGAATGCCATGGCGCTACGACGCCGACGGCTCGATCGCAATCGCCTCTCCCCCGAAGGAGACTCGCGTCTTCGGCACCAAGCGTTACGTGATGGAAGAGGCGATCAACGCCGACTACGCACTCGTGCACGCCGTTCTCGGAGACACCGACGGCAACCTCGTGTTCGACAAGACCGCGATGAACTTCAACCCCCTCGCCGCAATGGCCGGTCGCATCACCATCGCGCAGGTGGAACGCCTCGTCGAACCCGGTGAAATCGACCCGGCGTCAGTGCATCTGCCTGGGGTCTTCGTCCAGCGCGTTGTCCACACCGGACCTCAGAACAAGCGAATCGAAAAGCGAACCGTCAGCGCCTCGGAAGGAACCACACGATGACCGCACCAGTGACAGTGACGGGTTGGACGCGCCAGCAGATGGCAGCGCGGGCGGCCGCAGAGATGATCGACGGCGAGTACGTCAACCTCGGAATCGGTCTTCCCACACTGATTCCCGGATACCTGGGCTCGGACGTTCGTGTGGTCCTGCACTCGGAGAACGGAATTCTCGGCACGGGACCGTATCCCACCGAGGACAACGTCGATCCTGACCTCATCAACGCCGGCAAGGAGACGGTCACCGTCAATCCCGGTGCGGCATATTTTGATTCAGCCCTCTCGTTCGGGATGATCCGCGGCGGCCACATCGACACCGCAGTCCTCGGCGGTATGCAGGTGTCGAAGACGGGTGACCTCGCCAACTGGATGGTGCCAGGCAAGATGGTCAAGGGCATGGGCGGCGCAATGGACCTGGTCCACGGCGCTCGACGCGTCATCGTCGTCATGGAGCACAACGACCGCGACGGCAACCCCAAGATCGTCGACGCGTGCACCCTGCCCCTGACCGGCCAGGGCGTGGTGAATCGGATCATCACCAACCTCGCCGTCATCGACGTGAGCGACGAAGGCCCACTCGTCCTGCGTGAACTCGCCCCCGATGTCAGCGTCGAAGACGTAGTCGCCGCAACCGGCACCGAACTGAAAGTTGAACTGGCATGACCGACACGACCACTGTGATTGTTGCGGGAGCTCGTACCCCGATGGGTCGACTCCTCGGATCGTTGAA
>NZ_CAURKP010000149.1:0-12824 GCF_963525155.1 uncultured Rhodococcus sp. | reverse complement strand
CCCATCCGCTTCGCCCCCACCGTCACTCCCCCACCCGCTTCGCCCCCACCATGCGCCTCGCTATCTCCAAATACCTCTCCACCAACTCGTCCGGAGACAACTCACCGTCCGGTCGGTACCAGACCGCGACGGCGACGCACATCGTCACCACGGCTCTGCTGGCGTCCTCGGGATGGTCGGCTTCGAACACGCCCGAGGCGACGCCGTCGAGGACGATCCGGTCCACCTGCTTCTGCTGTTCGTCGCGCTGGGCGATGTAACCAGCCCGGCTGTCGGGCTCCATGCTGCGGATCTCGGAGGAGGCGACGAACGACTGCTCGCGCCGAAACATGTGGAACCGCAACAGAGATTCGATCACCGCGTCGAAGCGATCGGAGGGATCGTCCCCGGCATCGAGTTCGGCGGCGCGGCTTCGCTCCAACAACTCCGTCATCACAACGGTCGCCAGACCGATCAGCAGAGCCTGCTTGGACGGGTAGTGGTGGTAGAGCCCCGGCACCGACAGCCCGGACCGCGACGCGACGTCACGGATCGAAGTCCCGTGATAGCCCTGCTCGACGAACGCCTCCAACGCCGCAGCGAGCGGTTTCGGTAGTCCCAGGTCTTCGTAATCGCGCCAGGACCCGCGTACCGGAAGCTCGTTCGTCATACCGATACCGTAGATCGCTCTTGCGCCGCCGCCGAACACGTCGGAGCCATTGGTTAGAGTCGGTGTTCACCGAAAGACAGGGACCAGTCATGATCCATGTTCGCCACACCGCGGTTGCTGCCGTGCCGGTTGATGTCGCCTTCGACTACATCGACAACTACCGCAATGTCCCGACGTGGATGTTCGGTGTTTCCGAGTTCACCCCGTTCGGAGAGTTCGATCAGGGACTCGGCGCCACGTTCGACGCGGCCATGCAGATCGGGCCGAGCACGTTGCGCTCCAAACTCGAGGTCACCGAGTGGGAGAAGAATCGGATCATCAAGCTGTCCTCGCTCGGCGGTGTATCCAACTCGTCCACGTGGGAGTTCGCCGCGATCGACGATTCCAAGACCGAGCTTTCCGTCGACTTCGCCTACAAACTGCCCGGCGGCATTGCCGGCAAGGCACTCGGCCGATTGATCGGGCCGTTCGTCGAAAACGCTGTCAAGAACAGCGAGGAAACACTGCGCCACAGCCTCGAGGAGCAGTTCGCGGCCCGCGGCGAAGGCTGAAACTACCCGCGGTCGCCTTCGAGTCCCAGCGCGTTGGCCCACACCTGAGTAGCCGTCTTGACGACGTCCTCGAACGGGACGGGGTTGCCGTCGGCGCCAGGTTCCTCGGAGACGAATGAACTGTAGGCAAGACGGCTCACCATCGCCGACAGTGCTCGGGAAGCCAGCAGCGGGTCCAACGAGGCGTCTGCCTTGCCAGCTGCTTGCAAGCGTTCGATGGCTCGGGCATTGCGAGAAATGAAGGTCTCGGCTCGGTCCCGACGCAGTTTCGCGAAGGCCGGATCGATGTGCGATACCTGCTCGAGCAGACCCATCAGTTTGGCGTTGCGGCGAAAAGCCGTCAGGTAGGCACGGTTGCTCGATTCGAGGACCGCATACGGATTGTCGACGTCGCGGACCCGTCCCATGCCTGGGTGCAGCATGTCTTCCTGCGCGACGTCGAGAACTGCGGCGAAGATCTGCTCTTTGTTGTCGAAGTAGGTGTAGAACGTGCCGGTGGAGCAGTTCGCTTCCTTGGTGATGTCCGTGAGACGGGCGTCGAGATACCCTGCGCGCTCGAACACCGTTCGAGCCGCTGCGACCAGAGAAGCCCTGGTACGGACGCCGCGGGCAGTCACCGGCAGGTCACGCAGAAGCTCCGTCGCAGCCATGGATGGTGGCGGACGGTCTTCCCAGTTCTCCTGAGGTTCGGCGCGAGAGGTCACCAGCTACTTATACGGCAAAGCCGGCGACATCTCGGCATCGGCGTCAGGTGATGGTGATTCCTCCGTCGACGGCGATGGTCTGACCGGTGACGTATCCGCCGGCCTCGGACGCGAGCCACACCATGGTGGCCGCGAGCTCTTCAGGATCGCCCATGCGGCCGAGGATCAGGCGCGGAGCCATCGCGTCCAAGTAACCGTCGTTGTATTGGTCTGTCATTTCCGACTTGAAGAAGCCGGGCGCGATCGCGTTGACGCGAATGCCCTTGCGCGTTCCCCACTGCTGTGCGAGGTCGCGGGTCAATCCGACGACGCCTGCCTTGCTCGCCGCATAGGCGGCCTGCGGGAGTCCGGCGGTCGTCAATCCGAGAATGCTCGAGATGTTGACGATGGAGCTGCCCGGGAGCATGACGCGGCCGCAGGCCTGCGCTGCCCAGTAGGACCCATTGAGGTTGATGTCGATGACGGCGCGGAACTGGTCCGGGGTCTCGCGGGTCGCCGGAACGGCAGTTCCGACGCCGGCATTGTTGACCAGCACGTCCACGCGGCCGAACTTCTCCATCGCGGCGTCGACCATGTTCTGAGCCTGAGCCGGATCGACGATGTCGGTGGCCACGCACAATGCTTCGCGGCCTGCGTCACGCACGAGCTTGGCCGTGTCTTCGAGCTTGTCGACGCGGCGAGCAGCGAGGACGACGTCCGCGCCGGCCTCTGCTGCGGCTTTCGCAAACGCCACCCCGAGGCCCGACGACGCACCGGTCACGATGACCACTCGATCGGTCAGAGAGAACTTGTCGAGAACAGACATGCGCGGTGATGCTCCTGTGTCGTCGGGTTCGGGAAGTGGCGGTTGCAGTGACGTATCGACTGCAGTTGCGAAATTACAGGCCGAGATCGCGGCCGATGAGTTCCTTCATGATCTCGTTGGATCCGGCCCAGATCTTGGTGACGCGGGCGTCCATCCACGCGCGAGCGGCGCGGTACTCGGTCATGAAGCCGTAGCCACCGTGCAACTGAACGCAGTGATCGAGGACCTCGTTCTGCACCTGCGCGGTCCACCACTTAGCCTTCGCGGCGTCGATGGCGGTCAGCTCGCCGGCAGCGTGTGCCGCGACGCAGTTGTCGACGTAGGCCTGGGTGACCTCGATGCGGGTGACGAGATCCGCGAGAAGGAATTTGTTCCACTGCAACGAGCCGATCGGCTGACCGAAAGCCTTGCGGTCCTTGGCATATTGCAGCGTCTCTTCGAGGATCGGAGCGGCGTGCGCGATGTTGGACACCGCAGCGCCGACGCGCTCCTGCGGCAGCATTTCCATCATGTGGATGAAGCCGCGGTCGATCTCACCGATGATGTTGGTGGACGGCACGCGAACGTTCTCGAAGAACAGTTCGGCGGTATCGGACTCGTGCTGGCCGACCTTGTCGAGCTTGCGTCCGCGCTCGAAGCCTTCCATGCCGGTCTCGACGGCAAAGAGGGTGATGCCCTTGGACTTCTTCTCGGGACTGGTCCGAGCCGCCACGATCACTAGGTCGGCGTTGTAGCCGTTGGTGATGAAGGTCTTGGAGCCGTTGATGATCCAGTCGTCGCCGTCCTTGACCGCAGTGGTCTTGAGCGAGGCGAGGTCGGATCCACCGGAAGGCTCGGTCATGCCGATGGCCGTCAGCATCTCACCGGTGCAGAACTTGGGCAGCCAACGCTGCTTCTGCTCTTCGGTGGTGAGCTGAACGAGGTAGGGAGCAACGACGTCGGCGTGAATGCCGAAGCTCGAGGCAACAGCTGCACTGGCGCGCGAGAGCTCTTCGGCCAGAACCGCGTTGAAGCGGTAGTCGCCGGCTTCGCTTCCGCCGTACGCCTCCGGAACCTCGAGTCCGAGGAAGCCGTTGCGTCCCGCTTCGAGCCAGATTTCACGATCGATGAAGCGCTGGTCGATCAGCTTCTCTGCGACCGGAAGGATGTTCCGGTTGACGAATTCGCGAGCAGATTCGCGAAATGCCTCGTGATCGGGTCCGTACAGAGTGCGACGCATGACGAGTTGCTTCCTTTCGGCGTGGCAAAGCCACACGTAACGATGTTCCTAAGCATTCGCTTAGAATCTAAGCACCTGCTTATAGTGAATCGAGAGCGGGATATTGTCAACATCGAAATCCGTCACACCTGGAGGAAACCGTGAGCGATTCACCTGACGTGGTGATCAGCCCCTCCAAAGCTGCGGCCCGTATCCGCGCGGCAGCCGTGGACGCTTTTGCCTCCGCGGGCTACGGCGGCACCACCACCCGTGACATCGCCGCGCGACTCGACATGAGTCCCGCCGCCATGTACCCGCACTACCGCTCGAAAGAAGAGCTGCTTTTCGCGATCAGCTTCGAAGGCCACACCGAAGCGTTGAAGGTGGTCGAGGGCGCCGACCGACCTGGTGAAGAACCGTCCGTTCGTTTGCAGGAACTGATCAGCACCTTCGCCAGTTGGCAGGCCGGGCACCACTCACTCGCTCGCGTCGTCCAGTACGAACTCACTGCCCTCACACCAGAGCACTACCGAACCCTCGTCGCTCTTCGCCGCAGCACGACGCGGGTGGTTCGGGAGGTTGTCGACGCCGGCGTCCGGTCGGGCGACTTCACGATCCCTGATGCCGAAGGCGTCACCCTCGCCCTGATGTCCCTGTGTGTCGACGTGTGCCGCTGGTTCCCGGCCGGCAATTACACGAATCCGGAAGACATTGGAAAATTGTACGGAGACCTGGCATTGAGGATGGTGGGCGCCGCCTGAATCAGGTGACACCGACCGCAGAAAGGACTCGGCCAGTGGCCAACCGCACCTATCTCTACTCGACCCCTGTTGCTCCGCATGAGAATCCGGCTGCCGCTCGCGCCCGAGGTCTCACCGGTATCTCCGAGTGGTCGTACGCGATACCGCTGGTCCCGAGGATCCTTGTGTCCGTGAATCCCTTCGCCCACCAGTCGGTCATCTGGGACGACACCCCAGACCTGATCGCGGTCACCGCGCACTGCGGTCCTGGTATCGCCCGGCTCGAAGACTTCCTCGGCCGAATCGATCACCCCGAACTCGGCACGATGGCCGGCGATGCGCTGCGTTTCCTGCGCAGCCACACCGAGCCCGACCACTACTTCGTCCTCGAGTGCGGCGAGATCTTCGACATGGACGACGAACCGTTCGCCGAACAGGGCGCGGCCCTGATGACCGGTCTGGCGGACATCGACGCCGAGATGGAGGCGGCCCTGGCCACACTCGCACCCGCCAAGCCGCGCTTCTGGGAGCGACTGTTCACGCCGACTCAGGAGAGCGTCGAGGAACCGCTACGCGAGCTCGGCCTCGGTTACTGGTCCGAGACCCTGTACTTCGATCTCGACGTCCCTCGATAGGAGCCGATCAGTCCGAGATCTCACCCAACCGACGCTCCAGGTAGGCCCGCTCCGGTTCCGTACCAACGAGTTTCAGAGCTTGTCGGTACGCGGATGCCGCTGCGTCGGTGCGCCCCAACCGAGCAAGTAGTTCGGCTCGTGCAAGGTGATACGGATGGTAGTCGGCAAGTTTGGGCTCCGCTGCCAGTTCCTCCAGCGCAGTCAGCCCGACTTCCTCGCCGTCGCGCATCGCCAACGCTACTGCCCGATTGACGGCCACGACCGGCGACGGAGTCAGCGTGAGGAGCACTCCGTAGAGAGCGCAGATCTGTGGCCAGTCGGTGCTCTCCACATCTGCGGCCTCGTCGTGCAATGCGGCGATGGCGGCCTGCACCCCGTACGGCCCCGGCGCTCCCCCGGTCAACGCGACTACGACGAGGCCGCTGCCTTCCTCGATCATCGGCTGGTCCCAACACCCGCGATCCTGGTCTTCGAGGAGCACGATCCCGCCGGCGGCGTCGGTACGGGCATCCCGACGCGCGTGGACGAGAAGCATCAATGCAAGCAACCCGGCGATCTCGCGCTCATCGGGAAGCAATGCGCGCAAGATCCTCGCCAGCCTGATCGCCTCCACCGCCAGGTCGACGCGTTGCAGATCCGGACCCGAACTCGCTGCGTACCCCTCGGTGAACACCGAGTAGATCACCTGCAGAACACCGGGCAAACGTTCCGGGAGTTCTTCGGCGCTGGGAGTGCGGAAGGGAATCCGAGCCTGACGGATTTTCTTCTTCGCGCGCACGATCCGCTGCGCCATCGTCGCCGAAGGAACGAGGAAGGCCCGAGCGACTTCGGGCGTCGTCAACCCGCCGAGGCAACGCAAGGTGAGTGCGATTCGGTCGTCCTCGGCCAGACCTGGGTGCGAGCAGGTGAAGAACAGCTGCAACCGCTCGTCGGGAAGTTCTCCGTCGACCGTGGGCGGCGCCGGGTCGGCACGATCGGCGTCCACCTGCATCACCGCCAAGCGCGCCGCATAGGCCTGATCACGACGAAGCCTGTCGACAGCTTTGCGACGCGCCGTGGTCAGCAGCCAGGCACCGGGTTTGGCGGGCACACCGTCCACGGGCCAGTGCACCAACGCAGACTCGACGGCTTCGGAGGTGACTTCTTCTGCCAGATCCAGATCACCGAAACGGCGGACAAGCGAGGCCAAGAGTCGTCCACGTTCCTCCCGGAACACTGACTCGATGGAGTTCTCGGCCTGCTCGTCCACGGCGAATCAGTCCCCGAACCCGGCCAGCGGACGCACCTCGACGCTGCCGCCGTCGCGCGCGCCGGGGCACCGCGCGGCCCAGGAAAGCGCCGCATCCAGATCGGGAACGTCGATGACGTCGTAGCCGCCGAGGATTTCACGGGTTTCAGCGAAGGGTCCGTCGGTGACGGTCTTTTCTCCGGACTGCGAGACCCGAACCGTCGTCGTAGTCGTCAGGTCGGCGAGGGCATCGCCGGACACCCAGATCCCGGCATCCTTCATTTCCTTGTCGTATTGCTGCCAGTCCTCGAACGTGCACTGGGGTTCGGTGTCTCCGCCGGGTGCGGTGTAGATGAGCAACATGTACTTCATGACTGACTCCTTGGTCTGTTGTTTTTCTTGCGGCTTTCTTGCCTTACAACATGACGACGAACGGTTCTCCCCGGAATCGACAGGCGACTCGAAAAAACTTTTGGCGAGTTCGGCCGAGGCGCTGCCGTTAGGCTGAGTGTATGACCGAACGCGACCGGGACGCCGCTGGGAAGCCCCTCAATTCGCGGCCCCGCGACGGGCTCGGCCGTCCACTGCCACGCGACGCAGCGGGCGGTGTCCCGCGCATTCCGGACGATGTACGCCTGCCACCAGACGAGTCGATCACCGAGGCGCAGCGCCTCCTCGACCACGGCATGCCTTTCCACGCACACGAGATTCTCGAAGGAACGTGGAAAGGCGCGCCGCCCGAGGAACGTGACCTGTGGCAGGGACTGGCTCAGTTGGCCGTCGGGCTCACCCATCTGCTTCGGGGCAACAACACCGGCGCCGTCTCACTCCTCGGCCAGGGTCACGACCGCATCAGGCACTACGAGGTCGAGAGTCCGCACGGCCTCGACATCCCCGGTCTACTGACGTGGTCCGAACACCTGCTCGCCGAAATCGATCGCCCCGGCGATTTCCCCGCCCCTCCGATTCCGAGGTTGAGAATCCCCTGATGCCCATCTTCCCCATGTTTCCGCTCGGCTCCGCTTTGCTACCGGGTGAGGTGTTGCCCCTGAACATCTTCGAACCTCGGTATCGCGCACTGGTCGAGAACGTTCTCGAAGCTGCCGACGGCCCACTGTTCGGAGTAGTGCTCATCGCTCGTGGCCACGAGGTCGGTGGCGGCGAATCACGTCACGACGTCGGCACTCTGGCTCGGATCGAGTCTCATGTCGCCATGGGTGCCGGGCGGTATCAGTTGTATTGCCGGACCGAAGACCGCATCCGGGTCAATCGATGGCTGCCGGACGATCCCTACCCACTTGCCGAGGTCGAATTGTGGCCTGACGAGAACAACGGAACACCAGTCACTGCTTACGAATACGACTCGCTCCTCGAGCGCATCGAGTTCATGTACGGAATGCTGGGAAAGCTCGCACTTCGGGCCGGCGAACAGACTCCGCGAATGCCCGTCCCACCGGATCCCTTGGATCCGCTGGGTTCTCGGCTGTATGCCCTCGCCAGGAGCATTCCAATGGGTGACGCCGATCGCCTGGCGATTTTGACCGCGCCAGGCGCCGACGAACGTATTCGCACACTCTCGGAGGCAGTCGAGAACACCATCGAGGTCGCGCAGTTCAATCTCCTCTGAGCGCAACTACGCCATCGTCTGACCCATGTCGATGACGATCTTCGTCCCGGTGACCGCGCGGGAGAGGTCCGTCGCGAGGTAGACGACGGCGTTGGAGATGTCCTCGACGGTGGTGCGCGGGACGGACGTGAGCGGCCACTTGTACGAGTTCATGTACTCCGGATGAGTAGTGAGCACTTTACCCACGTTGGGATCGTTACCCATCTCGGTCTCCACCGCGCCAGGGTGGATGCTGTTGACTCGAATGTCGAAGCTTCCCAATTCCGTTGCAGCAGTGCGAGCCAAACCCACGAGGCCGTGCTTGGCCGCCGAGTAGTGCGCGCAGCCGGGCGCTTCGGCGACGCCGGCAGCACTGCTCACAATCACGATGGAACCACCGTTGCCGGCTTCGATCATTGCAGGAACCGCAGCTGTCATCGTGCGCCAGACACCATTGAGATTGATGTCCACCAGCGTCGACCACTGCTCTTCAGGCATCTCCCAGAAACGGTTCCACGTAGCGATGCCCGCATTGGCAATCACGACGTCGAGGCGACCGAACTTGTCGACGCCCGACGCCACCGACGCACGCAGTGCCTCGAGGTCACGGACGTCCGCTACAGCGGTGACGATCTCGCGCCCCTCCGCTCGCACGAGACGAGCCGTTTCTTCGAGGTCGGCTTCAGTCGCGGCCGCGTAACCCACGTCTTCGGACACCGACGCGCACACGTCGACAGCGATGACGTCTGCACCTTCCTGCGCGAGTCGAATCGCGTGATTGCGTCCCTGACCCCGCGCTGCACCGGTGATGAAAACGACCTTGCCTGCCAACAGTTGTGTCATGGCCGGGACGTTAGACGCTGATGTGGCCCGCTGCCTGCGAGTTCCCGCTCGACGGGAATCAACCGTCGACGATGACGACGTGAAGATTCCTCGGACCATGGACACCTTCGACGCGCTCGAGTTCGATGTCGGAGGTCGCCGACGGGCCGCTGATCATGGTGGTGGGGCGCTCCGGTGTCAGATTCGCAATCGCCTCCGGCACTCCCACTTCCACACTGCTGCGATACACGACGCAGATGTGTGTGTCCGGTACCAGTGTCAACGCACGGCGTCCCTGCGATGGACCGGCGTCGAGGAAGATGGTGCCGGTTTCGGCGCACGCTACCTTCGAGCCGGTGACAACGGCGTCGAGGTTCTCGAGTTCAGGAGCCGGTACGTCCGGGCTGTCCACCACCAGCGTTCCGTCGAATCCGGCTACCCATGATCGGTCGAGGCCGGCGGGGATCCCCAGAGTGTGTAGTCCGTGCTCTCTCACTATTCCGGTGACGGCCTCAGCGATTTCTGTTGCAGCGCAATGGTGAACGTGCGCCTTGTAGTCCACCAGACGGTCGACGAACAAATCGATGAGTTCCTCGTCGGACATGGTTCTGCCAGTCCGGTAGTTTCGCGGTATCTCGCCTTCGCGGGCGGGCGCCAAGGTGATGGCATCAAGAATGCGTCCGAGCACCACGTCACGTGAATTCATCTGTCCGCCTTCCCGCCACGACGAGCCTCGTCCAATGCCGCGCGGCCTTCGTCGGAGTCCCACCAGGATCGGAAGGTCTGCTTGGGCGGTGCGGGAATGTCTCTGGCAGCTGTCCAACCGTTCAATGGAGGTGGCAACGTAGAGATCTTCCCTTTCCTGCCGGCCACGACGCGTCCGAGCCCGGCAGCTTTCTGAGCCAACGTCCACCGGCCCTCGGTCGACATCGCCAGAGAGGCGGCTTTCATCGCCAAAGACTCTGCTGTGACACCGGATTGCTCGACCTTCTGGTGCCGCAATTCGACGAGCAGCGAGGGTATGTCGATCTTGACCGGGCAGGCGTCGAAGCACGCACCGCACAGACTCGAGGCAAAGGGAAGCGTCGAGTTGGGATCGTCTTTGCCATGCATGCCCGCGAGCTGCGGAGTCAGCACCGCGCCGATCGGTCCCGGATAGGTCGATCCGTAGGCGTGACCGCCGGTGCGCTCGTAGACCGGGCACACGTTCAGACACGCCGAGCACCGTATGCAGCTCAGGGCTTCCCTCCCGATCTTGTCGGCAAGCGCGGCAGTCCGGCCGTTGTCGAGGAGGACCAGGTGGAACTCCTGTGGACCGTCGTCGGGCGTGACGCCGGTCCACATGGAGGTGTACGGGTTCATCCGCTCCCCCGTCGAGGACCGCGGCAGCAGTTGCAGGAAGACCTCCAGATCCTGATACGTCGGCAGAATCTTCTCGATGCCCATCACGGTGATCAGTGTTTTCGGCAGCGTCAGGCACATTCGCCCGTTGCCCTCCGACTCCACGACGGTCAGAGTGCCCGTGTCCGCGATGCCGAAATTGGCGCCGGAGACGGCGACCGGCGTCGTCATGAACTTGTGGCGCAGAAACTTTCGTGCAGCAGCGGCAAGTTCGGCCGGGTTCTCCCCGAGGTTCGGATCGACATCTGGCATCTCACGCAGGAATATCTCCCGAATCTCGGACCTGTTGCGATGGATCGCGGGAACCAGGATGTGCGACGGTTTGTCGTGGCCGAGCTGGACGATCAATTCCGCGAGATCGGTCTCGTAGGCGGTGATTCCGTGGGCTTCGAGATGCTCGTTGAGACCGATCTCCTGCGTGGCCATCGACTTGACCTTGATGACCTCGTCGGAGCCGGTGGCTTTGACAAGTTCGGCCACAATGGCGTTGGCCTCGTTGGCATCCGCCGCCCAATGCACCTGCCCACCGCGCGCGATGACTGCAGCTTCGAACTGTTCGAGCAGTTCCGGCAACCGCGCCAAGACGTCGGCCTTGATCGCCGAACCCGCATCACGCAGGTCTTCCCAATCGGGAAGCTCTCCAGTCACGTTGATGCGCTTGGCACGGATGGTGTGCGTCGCCTTGCCGATATTGCGTCGCAGTTGCGCGTTGGCCAGCTCGTGATGTGCTGCGACGGGGAATTTCTCAGTACCTCGCAGGAACCCTGCACCCTCGGGCGACCTCGGCGGGAAGCTTGGCAGACCTAGCGTCACAGCGCTCATGCGTGCACCCGGCTTTCCACCGACGCCAGAATCTCCGCGAGGTGAATGGTCTTGGCGCCCATCTGCAGTCGCGACATACCGCCGCCGATGTGCATGAGGCAGGACGAGTCTCCGGCGCTGCAGAATTCGGCGCCGGTGTCCGCAACGTGGCGAATCTTGTCCGCCAGCATGGCCGTCGAAGTCTCCGCATTCTTGATGGCGAAGGTGCCGCCGAATCCACAGCAGGAATCTGCTTCGGGAAGTTCGACCAGATCGATGTCGCGGACGTTGCGCAGCAACTGAAGTGGCTTGTCCCCTACCCTCAGCATCCGCAGTGAGTGACAGGTCGGGTGATAGGTGACCCGGTGCGGGAAGTACGCGCCCACATCGGTGACCCCGAGAACGTTCACGAGGAATTCGGAAAGCTCGTACGTCTTTGCCTTCACGGTCTGCACCTGTCCACACAGCGACGCGGTGCCGTAGCGCTCGGCGACGATCTCGTGTTGATGACGGACCGAACCGACGCACGACCCCGATGGTGCGACAACGGCGTCGATCGACGCATCACCGAAGGTATCGGCGTAGTTCGCGACCAGCGGTAGTGCGCCCGGCTGATAGCCGGTATTTACGTGCATCTGCCCGCAGCAAGTCTGCCCGGACGGAAACACGACGTCGTGCCCGAGACGGGTGAGCAGGAGGGCGGTGGCCTTGACGGCGTCGGGAAACATCGTGTCCCCGATGCAGGTGGCGAACAGCGCTACTCGCATGTGGTTCCCCGCAATCTGTCGGTGTGGTCTGACCACAGTAATACATCCCCGTACAGGCCACCCCATAAACGGCGTCCACCCGGTTATGCTCTTGCCTCATGCCGACCGAGCCGAGCCCGCGAGCGTGGGAACAAGTACTGAGCCATCTCGAACGTCGGCTGGTTTCAGGCGAGGTGACTCCTGGCCAGCGCCTGCCGGGAGAGAGAATTCTGGCAGCAGAGTTGGGCGTCGGACGCTCATCGGTCCGAGAAGCGTTGCGGGTCATGGAAGCACTCGGCCTCCTGAAGGCGCAGACTGGATCCGGCCCGACGTCCGGCGCGATGATCGTCGCCAAACCGACCGGCGGTATGACCATGCTGATGCGGATGCAGGTTGCAGCACAGGGCTTTCCGGTATCGGACGTAGTGAAGACACGACTCGTACTCGAATCCGAGGTCATGCAGTCCCTGGCATCGCGGACCCCGACACCCGACCTCCGCGCGGCCGTCGAACTGCTCGACTCGATGGAGGACGCAGCTCTCTCGGCCGAGGAATTCTTGCTACTCGACGCACAGTTCCACGTGGCGCTCGCCGATGCGGCGGGCAATCAGGTGATCGCAGCCATGATGACCGGCCTGCGCGAGTCCATCGAGGCCTACGTTCTCGCGGGCGTCCAGATCGACAGCTGGCCGAGCACCTGCATGCGACTGCGTGACGAACACCGAGGATTGGTGGATGCGGTCAACGCGGGTGACGGCGAACTCGCACGTCAGCGCATAGTCGGACACATCCGCGGTTACTACTCGGAAAGCGCGCACTCCAGCCGGTGACAGGGGGTGGTAATTGCGCCTCCAGAAGTCGTGTACTGTTGGTTTCACACCGACGCGGGGTGGAGCAGCTCGGTAGCTCGCTGGGCTCATAACCCAGAGGTCGCAGGT
>NZ_CAURKP010000148.1:0-12851 GCF_963525155.1 uncultured Rhodococcus sp. | reverse complement strand
GAAGCGCCCGCCGCATGGTCGAGACCAACCGTCCGCTCACGTCAGGACGCGTCGAGATACTCATTGGTGAAGTACTCCGACCAGTCCGGCTTCTGGGTCAACGGCTTCCCGTCGGGTCCGGCGAGCAATCCGTTCTCGAAGAGGAATCCCGAATAACCCGACCAGGTTTCGAGATTCTGGGCGCCCACAACGCCGTTGGCGTCTTTCATGTAGTCGGCGGCGAGCATCCGCTGACTCTCACGCACGAGGTCTTCGTCGGTGAATGCTCCGGGGTTCGCGTCGATGAGATCCTGCGCGGCCTGGTCCGGGTTGTCGGCAGCAGTCTGATATCCGCGTTGAACGGCTTTGACGAACTTGCGTGCCTCGTCGGGATGGTCCTTCAACCACTGCTGGTTGCCGTTGATCACGATCGAATACGCATCGGGGAAGCCGTAATCGGTGTACTGGAAGTACCGCATCGGAGTTCCGTTTCGCTCCGCTTCGAGGCCTTCCCAAGCAAAGTAGGAGACGGTGAAGTCTGCCTGGCCCGAGTACACGGCTTCGTACGCGGAAGTTCCGAGCGTGACCGTCGTGAAGTTCCCGGTCCCGCCGTCGTTGCGGATGATCTGCTGCAGCGTTTCGACTTCGCCGGGATCACCGAACCCGGCGTACGTCTTCCCGTCGAGATCACGTGGGCGCGTGATGTCCGCACGATCCGCCTTCACGCCGATGCCGGTGGCGCGGTGCTGAAGTGGCGCGATGACGGACGTCGTGGCGGCGCCGGCTGCACGGGCGAACGTGGCCTGACTCTGTGTGCTGATGCCGAACTCCGCATTGCCTGCATCGACCAGGGTGTCGGGCGAGGTGTTGTTGTACGGCAGGATCGAGACGTCCAGGCCGGCGTCCTCGAAGTAGCCCTCTTGGAGTGCTACGTACAAACCGGTGTGGTTCGTGTTCGGTGTCCAGTCGAGTGCGAACCGAATGGTCCCGTCGGAAGAGCCGGTGTCAGAGGCGCATCCGGTCAGAACTGTGAACGCGGCTGCGATCGCGGCAGACGTGGCAAGCGTGCGGCGCAGCGCCGCAAACGACATCACGACGCCGGCCAAGGCTGCTGGTGGAGTGCGGAATCCCAGAACATCAGCTCATAGCGGCTGGCGATGCGGAATGCTTCACTCATCGCCTCACGCTCTGTCTCGGTGGCAGCTTCGGCCGCAGCATCGACCAGTACGCGGGCCTGCGCCACCGACTCGTGGAATTCGGGTGCGTCGTAGGTCGTGACCCACTGTGCGTACGGATGCGACGGATCGGCGTCGAGTACCTTGCGCGCTGAAGCGGCAAGATCGCGGCCGACCTCGGCGTAGATCCAGAAGCAGGGGAGTACTGCCGCTGCGGAGACCGGGTAAGGCGCAGTTGCTGCAGTCGCCGTCAGATACGAGACGTATCCCAGGCAGGCCTGCGAATGCTCGAGCCTTCCCGATCCCGCTGGAAGAATTCCACCGGTGAGAAGTCCGTCGTGAAGCGCAGATTCCACTGTCGCTGCCGTGGACGCGGAATTCGACCAGAAGCCCGCGGACTGCGGATCCGGGGCGTGGGCCGCGACCAGGGACAACGCCTTCGAGTATCCCTCTAGATAGAGCTTGTCCTGCTCGATGTACGTACGGAACGCGTCGAGTGGCAATGTTCCGTCGCCGAGGCGGCGGAGGAACTCGAGCGAGTCGATCGACTCGCGGAGGGCCTTCGTCTCGGCCCAGAGTCGATCTGTGAACCGATCCGTCGACGGCGCTGTGGCCACCGAGTTTTCGGCAGAATTGTATGCAGGCTGCGTAGTAGCCATGACATCCCTTCGTCAGCATTACCTGATCAGGTTCCCGGGTGTGTTCTCAGCCCCGCCCATGCGGAGCACCCCGTGTCAGAACTAGGCGACCTTAACACCGAGGGGTTGTGTACTCGGCGCACACCCGTCCGAGATTGGTAGGTTTGGTCTTGATTGCCACACGCGCGGGTCGGGAAGGGATTCAGACATGGAGACCGACGTTCGACCAAATCTCGGCGAGGACGGAACTCTGGTGATCCGGGCGCGAGGCGGAGAAGCCCGCGGGTATCCGGATGGCGGTGTATTCGCGTGGAAGGGCATGCCCTACGCAGCGGCGCCGGTGGGTGAGCGGAGGTTCCGAGCGCCGCAACCCGCACAGTCGTGGGACGGGGTGCGCGACTGTCGTGAGTTCGGGCCGATCGCGCCGCAAGGCCAGAGTCCGGCGGTTCCGATCGATCGGGCCTTCAAAATCGACGAGGACTGCCTGTCGATCAACGTCTGGGCCCCGCGACCCGACGGCACGCCGCGACCGGTGATGGTGTGGATTCACGGCGGCGCCTACTGCCTCGGGTCCGCCGCCCAAACGATCTACGACGGCCGTCATCTGGCTGAAACCGGTGACGTCGTTCTCGTCTCCTTCAACTATCGCGTCGGCGCACTCGGGTTCCTGGACTTGTCTGCATTTTCCACCGCGGATACTGTTTTCGAATCGAACTGTGGTCTGCGAGACCAGATTGCGGCACTCGAATGGGTTCGAGACAACATCGACGCCTTCGGTGGTGACCCGAGTGCGGTGACCGTGTTCGGGGAGTCCTCCGGCGCAGGATCCATCACGACGCTCATGACCTGTCCGAGCGCCGAAGGTCTGTTCCATCGTGCGATTGCCCAGAGTCCGCCCGCGACCTCCGTCTACGGGGCCGAGCGCGCCAAGACCGTTGCAGAGCGGTTTCTCGAACTGCTCTCGATCGACCCCGAAGACGCAGGCGATCTGCTGACCACGGATCTGGAACTGCTCGTCAAGGCAAGCGATGATTTGGTCAACGAAATTCCGACCCGGATTCCGGGAACTTTGGCAATGGCACCCGTTGTCGATCGCGATCTGGTGCCGCACTACCCGGTTGCGGCT
Source organism: uncultured Rhodococcus sp. (assembly GCF_963525155.1). Taxonomy (NCBI): domain Bacteria; kingdom Bacillati; phylum Actinomycetota; class Actinomycetes; order Mycobacteriales; family Nocardiaceae; genus Rhodococcus; species uncultured Rhodococcus sp. Next base: position 9,933 of record NZ_CAURKP010000148.1, on the reverse strand, counting down.
TTCCAGAAGGGTTACGCGCACCGAATCCCACTGATCATCGGTTCCAACAAGGACGAGGCGTCGATCTTCAAGTTCATGAAGTCTCCGCTGATGCCGGTGAGTGCGCAGTCCGTCGAGGCAATGCTCCAATTACTGGCTGACGATCACCCCGACATCTCGGCGACCAAACTTGCCGAGATCATGTCGGCTTACCCTGACCATGCGAAACCGAGTGGTGCGCTGGCGCTTTCACGGGACGCGGCGTTTCGCATGCCGACCCTGTGGATCGCCGACGCGCACTGCAGGCATTCCCCTACGTGGGTCTACCGCTTCGATCACGCGACGCCGATGCTCAAGGCGGCGCGGATCGGCGCGGGCCACGCGACCGAATTACCTTATGTATTCGGCAATTTCGGAACCCTGAACGTCGACCCCACGTTCTGGCTCGGCGGACGGAAGGCTGCGATGGAGGTGGCCGGCCGTATCCAACGGCGATGGTTGGCCTTCGCCAGGCATGCCGTGCCGGCGGCCCTCGACGGCTCGAAGCACTGGGCGCCGTACGAGGAAGAGAAGCGGTCGACGCTGTTGATCGACTCCGCCGACACCCTCGTCAGCGACCCCGATCACGGACTGCGCGTCGCCTGGGGCAACGACGTGATGGGGTTCAACTGACGTCGGTCGAGTGCCGCGGACGATCGAGTTCGCGAAGCACCGGTAGGGAGGCACTTACTGCGGCGATCAGGATGATCGGAATCGACAGGGCCACAAAGGTCGACGCGATTCCGAGTTGATCGAGCAGCGGGCCGACCGCGAGGTAGCCGAGCGGGCCGGCGGCGTAGGCCGTCGACGTCATGACACCGACGACGCGTCCGCGCATGTGCTCCGGGCTGTGCGTCTGCATGGCGTAGTTGGCGATCGGGCCGACTGGTCCGTAGACGAGGCCCTGCAGTCCGGCAAGTACGAGGATCACCCACAGCGGAGGTAGGAGCGCCATGGCCAGCATCGCTATGCCGAGAACGGCGACGGCAAAAATCATGATCAGCCGCCGGGACATGATCGGCGCCAGTGGGGCGTAGGCGAGAGAGCCGATGATGCCGCCGATCGCCAAGGCCATCAACACCGATCCGAGTTGGGCCGGTTGATCCAACTCTGTGAAGTACACCGGGAACACGACACTCTCCACAGGCATGTAGAGCGCGACGACTGCCATGTCGATCAGCGCCAGGGTGCGCAGCAGTTTGTTGTTCCAGACGAACCGAAGACCGTCGAGTGTGCCGTGCCAGATCGATTTCGGACGGTGTTCGTGTTCGGGCACTCCGGCGCCGGGAAGCCGGATGAAGGCGACCACGACTATCGAGAACACAAAACCTGCCGCCGTGACCCAGAGCGTGTTCACCGCTCCGATCGTTGCGATGAGGACACCGCCGATGCCAGGGCCGATCAGATACGCGACGTTGAAGTTGGCCTCGTACACACTGTTGGTTCGATCGAGCTTCCACTTGGCGGTCCGAGTCGCTGCAGGCAGCATGGACTCCCTCGCCGCCATTCCGGCGGGGTCGAACACGGCGCCGAGTGCGGCCAACGCCGCGATCACCGGGATCGTCAAGCCCGCGGTGGCCGCGATGATCGGAATCGCTGCAACGGACATCGCGGAGAGAGCGTCGGAAATCATCGACGTTCGACGGCGTCCGAACTTGTCGACGAATGTCCCCGAGAACAGGCTCGACACGAGTAGCGGAATGGCTGCTGCGCCGGCAACTATCGCCGCGTCGGTAGCCTTACCGGTTCGTTCGAGCACCAGCCAGGGGAGCACGACGATGGCGATACCGTTGCCGATCGCCGAGAACAGCGTCGCGAGATTGACCAGTACGAGAGGGAGATAGCTGGGGATAGCTACGTCCGTGGACGCAGGTGGACGCCGATCTGCTGAGGCGACCACGTTCTTTCCTTCCCCGAGATGGTGCCGCCCAGGATTTCGACGACGGCACCATCGACGCTAGCAGCGGGGTCTGCAGGTTCGCGACTGGTTTTTCGCCGGCCGTTCTCGTTCGGTTATGCCTGGTAGACGGGGTTCTCCGCAACAAACTTCTCGACGTACGAGCACGTCGGAAGGATCTTCAATCCCTCGTTCCGGGTCTGATCGAGCGCTTCACGCACCACGATGGCGGCAAGCCCGCGCCCACGAAACTGCGGATAGGTCACCGTGTGGTGGAAATCACGGACGCCGGAATGGTCCGAGTACTCGGCAAAACCGGCGAGTTCGCCGTCGACTCGGATCTCGAAACGCGTTTCCGCGGGATTGTGCGCCACTGTCTCGGTCATCTTCGGGCTCCGTTTCGAAAGGGCGGCCGGTTGCGCCGCGCCGCGTCTACGTTCTCTGGAGCACGCTACCTGGCAGGCCGTCCGCAATATCGGTTGCCGACGTGGGATCCGTTACTTAGCGCAACTACAACTGGACGACCGTTCAAGGGACCTTCGTCGCCATGGAGAACGAACAAAACTGGTCTGTACGTGCCGATTTGCCCGTACTTTTGTGCCCACAACGGGTGATACATATGCATCACGATCGTAAACATCCCAATATGTGGGACCGGTCACAAAGTTTTTTGTCGTCTGTTCGGATGGATTAAGTGGAGGGCCTGAAACGGGCAAATTGCAGGTCAGCGGCGCGCTGGTTGCGTGTCGATGATGGGTGCGAGCGGCCGGAAACCCCAGGGGTATTGCGTTGGTCATCAGATCGTTTCTCGGACGTGATCCCAAAGACCCGCTCGGGGGGTTAGCGTTTGAATCGTCGGGGATAGAAGAAGCGTTACAACTTCGCCAAAAAAACTTTGGCGTCGCTGCTCAACGGTTCGATTTCGAGTCTTCGTCGGACAACTTCGAGGAAGGAACGCACATGATTTTCGGGCAGCGTGAGTCGAACAGTTACTTTGCCGCAATTTTTTCGTACGACTTCCTTGACGAAGGTCTGGGATACGAGACCATCGCACGGATTCACCGAGGCGAGATCTGCGAATGGATTCGTGATCTCGAGGCTTCCGGGTTGTTCTCGGCTGCGGAAGTCCATGCCGCTGAACTGGCATGGCGCGAAAATCCACGCCTGCTCCTCGACGCCCTTCTCGAGGACGCTGACGAGGTCTCTGTCAAGCGCTGGGAGATCGCGTGGACGAGGCTCGAGCGTCAGTCGCCGGCAGCCGGAACCGCGGTGGCAGAGCACGGCTGATCCGGTCGGGCCGAGTCGACTGCTCAGTCTGCGTCAAGATCAACCGTCTGCGTTACATCAACGGTCGACGAGTATCACCTCGTAATCGGTGAGCACGGTGAATTGCACGCCCGCCGTGGTCAGGGCCGCAACCGTCCGCGCAGTCACCTGTGGATCTTCGAGTAGCGAATCGCCGCCGTGCGGCACTATCGCGAAGTCGATCAGCGCGAGCCCGGACCAGATCGGGTCGATACCGCACGTTGGCATGACTTCAGCGGGGTCGTCCGACGCGTCCAGCCCGATCAGAGTCGGAGTCGCCAGGCACGCTCCGGCGCTGTATCCCGCATAGGCCACGACGCCTGAACGAACCAGCATCTCGATGACCCGGTCAGCGCCACTTCGAGCTAGCTGAGCTCGCAGGACGAACGTGTTTCCGCCGCGAACCCACAGGCAGTCGAAATCGCGGAGCCGGAGTTCCAGTGCTTCCGGTGCACCCAGGAAGTCTCGGACATCCACTTCCTCTGCGGTGAAGCCGGCTGCCCGTAGTGGAGTCAATTCGCTGGTGACTGCTGAACTGCGGGCATTGACGGGCCACGAATCTGCAGCCGCGGCGATGACTGCGATGCGGGCGCCGCGGCCTACGAGATCGACAAATGCCTCGCGGTGGTCGCCGAATCGGTAGGACGAGAGAAACAGTTTCACTTCTCAGTACCTTCGCGACCTACCCACCCAGCCCTCAAATCGTGAACGCCAGATTGTCGACGACGCGTGTGCCCACCGTGGTGTCACCGCGAAGCGAGATGTCGGTTCGGTGATCCGAAGCGTGGACGCGGCCACCGGCAATTCGGGTGAAGAGTGGTGAGCTCATCGAGATGGTTGTGGTCGCCGGACCGTCCAGCTCCGGGACGAGTGTTGCTCGCGCGTCGACCGAGACGTGAAGTGAACGGGCAAGTGGCCCTTCGAGTTCGAAAGTGATCCGTGCTCCCTCTGGCGCCTTTCCTCGTTTTCCGACGACGAATCCGAGCGCGCTGGTGATTTCGCCGAATGCAGTCTCCGCGCGCAATCCGCCTTCCTCACCCGGAATGCCAACTGCATCTCTGATGTCGAGTTCGTGCATCCAACAGTCGAAGGTCCGAATACGCATGAACCGGCCATAGGGCGCAAGACCGACCGGTGTTTGTGTCTCGGCGTCCCAGTCCGCGCTGGTCATCGAGCGCAGCGCTTCGGTTCGTTCGGCGGTGATCTCGCGATATCGGGTCAGCAGGTCCGAGTGCGGTGTCCGCCGCAGGCCTTCGACCCAGCGCTCGTTGAACGCCGCAATCTCGTTGTGGACGTGGGGCAATGCGTGCACGTCCAGATTGATCGACGGCGGATTGATGCCCAAGAGCAGTGATTCCGTACCGATCAGATGGGACACGATGTCGTGAACCGTCCACCCCGGAAGGTTCGACGGTGCCAACCACTGATCGCCGTCGAGTTCGGCCAGCAGTGCGTCGATGACTCTCCATTCCTCGGTCAATGCGTCGACTACTGAGTCCTGGGGCCAACCACTCATGTGGACATCTCCTGTTTCGGACGGTGCGGTTCTCCTCACTGTATGTCCCGGCGGATAAGTGAGCGGGCATTCCCATGCTTCGAGTCGGTGTCGTCAAACCTCCGAGGGAGGCAGAGTTCCTGTGGTAGACCAGGATTGTCGACGCCGAAGCAGGCTCACGCGGCGTTGTCGTCACCGACAGAGGAGTCTTCGTGTTTCCAGGAAATTTTGTCCAGTCCACGCCGGACAAGCCCGCCGTCATTCGCCCTGCGACGGGTGAGTCCATCACCTATCGGGAACTCGACGAACGGTCGACGCAGTTGGCGCGATACTTCCGAAGTGTCGGTGCCAAGCCTGGGGACCACGTCGCTCTCATCTCGAACAACGATCTCCGGGCGTTCGAGGTGTACTGGGCAGCGTTGAGATCCGGCCTCTACATCACCGCGGTGAACTGGCATCTCACGGCTTCGGAGGCTGCCTACATCGTCGACGACTGCGAGGCGACAATTCTGGTGGCGTCGGGGCAGGCGTCCGCAGCAGTTCCGTTGGACGAGAAGCTGATTCCACGCGTGCGGCACCGATTGGTGTACGGCGGCGCCCTCGAGGGCTTCGACGACTACGAAGAAGCGGTCGATGCGCAGTCCACTGCTCCACTCGACTCGCAGCCGCGTGGGGCTGACATGCTGTATTCGTCGGGAACCACCGGCAGGCCGAAGGGGATCAAAGGAGATCTCCCGGAGGGTGAGGTGAACACCACCATGGATCCGTACACCGCGGTGTTCGCACCGATGTACGGGTTCGATTCCGACACAGTCTATTTGTGCCCGGCTCCGGTCTATCACGCGGCGCCCCTGCGTTTTTGCGGCGTGATCAATTCGGTCGGCGGAACCGTGATCTTGATGGATGCATTCGAAGCCGAAACCGCGCTGGAGTTGATCGGTAAATACGCTGTGACGCACAGTCAGTGGGTACCGACGATGTTCGTTCGAATGTTGAAACTTCCGAAGGAGACCCGTGATCGTTACGACGTCTCGACGGTGAAGGTCGCCATTCACGCTGCTGCTCCCTGCCCGCCCGAAGTGAAGACGGCAATGATCGACTGGTGGGGGCCGGTGATCTACGAGTACTACGCCTCGACCGAGGGTTCGGGCGCTACCTTCATCAACAGTGAGCAGGCCTTGTCGCATCCGGGTTCCGTCGGGCGTGACGGAGTGATGGGGATCGTGCACATCTGTGACGACGCCGGGCGCGATCTTCCGGTCGGCGAGATCGGTACCGTGTTCTGGGAGCGGGAGACTTTGCCGTTCCGGTACCACAATGATCCCGAGAAAACGGCTGCCGCGCAGCATCCGGATCATCCGACGTGGACGACGAGTGGAGATATCGGCTATATCGACTCCGAGCGTTTCCTTTATCTGACCGACCGCGCCGCGTTCACGATTATCTCCGGTGGTGTGAATATCTACCCACAGGAGTCCGAGAACATCCTTACTTTGCACCCGAAGGTGTTCGACGTGGCGGTCATCGGTGTTCCCGACGAAGAAATGGGTGAGCAGGTCAAGGCGGTTGTCCAACTAGCGGAGGGAATCGAGCCTGGTGCCCATGTCGCCGAGGAATTGCTGGAATACGTTCGCAGTCAGGTCGCACATTTCAAAGCTCCGAGAAGCATTGACTTTGCCGACGAATTGCCTAGGACCGCTACAGGAAAGCTCGTCAAGCACAAGTTGCGGTCTCAATATGTGAGCAATTGATGGTCTAGTGAAATGCTAGGACATCAGAGTAATTCTGCGAGATAGTCGGCAAGGACCTGCGCGTGACCGTATGGCAGGTCCTTGCTTGCTGTCAGTAGAACAACGGGGTCGAGCATCCGAGGCCGGTGCGAGGCGTACTGCAGGTTTTCGCGTTTGAGGCCGCGTGGCCGGAGTCGGTCTACGCGGAGTCGGACGGCGTTACATTCGGAAGCCGGTTCGTAAACTCGCTCGACGGTGATTATTCGGCGCGTCATTCTGATGCCTTTACGTCTTTCGGCCGTTTCAAATAGTGGAATAGTCCGCCATTCCGGTGTGATCGGCCTCACAGTAGGCTTCTTCAGGTATGTCCAAACATACTGTTCGGACTCGATTCAGATGGAGAAAGTGCGTCGTCGGTTTCCCTACGCCGCGTTAACTCTGGCTACTATCAGTCACCATTCACCCAAAAGCGGGTCATCTTCCGCTCATCACATGCTGGTTGCCGCTCGTCGCAGCAGGCGAACCACCAACCGCAGAAGGTAATGGAAAATGGAAACATCGAAGAGCGCACAAGTGCGTCCGTCGGTCGGCGTCCCTCGAGAATCGAGTGATGGTGAGCGTCGGGTCGCATTGGTGCCGAAAATTGTGTCCGCTTTGATCGGCAAGGGTGTCGACGTGGTCGTCGAGTCCGGGGCCGGTCTCGGGGCGTTGATTCCCGACGAGTTGTACACCGCTGCCGGCGCGAAGATCGGCGATCCGTGGACTGCTGACGTGGTGGTCAAGGTTGCGCCTCCGTCGACAGAAGAGATCGCCCGGATCAGTACCGGCGCGAAGCTCATCGGTTTCCTGAATCCGCGTAATGCGGACAACCGCATCGCCGAGTTGAAGGCCGCCGGCATCGAGGGTTACGCCGTGGAGGCGATTCCTCGTATCTCCCGCGCGCAGGTGATGGACGCGTTGTCCTCGCAGGCGAACGTGTCCGGGTACAAGGCTGTTCTGTTGGCAGCATCGGAGTCGACGCGGTTCTTCCCGATGCTCACCACCGCTGCGGGCACGGTGAAGCCTGCGACGGTTCTGGTCCTCGGAGTGGGTGTGGCAGGTCTGCAGGCGCTGGCGACAGCCAAGCGTCTCGGTGGCCGCGCTACCGGGTACGACGTGCGTCCTGAGGTCGCCGACCAGGTGCGTTCGGTGGGTGCACAGTGGCTCGACCTCGGAATCGATGCGGCGGGCGAGGGTGGATACGCCCGCGAGTTGACCGACGACGAGCGAGCGAAGCAGCAGCAGGCACTCGAAGATGCGATCAAGGGCTTCGACGTTGTGATCACCACAGCTCTGGTTCCGGGTCGTCCCGCGCCGCGCCTGGTGACCGCTGCCGCGGTCGAAGGCATGAAGCCGGGCAGTGTCGTGGTCGACCTCGCGGGTGAAACCGGTGGTAACTGCGAGCTGACCGAGCCGGGTCAAACCGTCGTCAAGCACGGCGTGACCATTTGCTCTCCGCTGAATTTGCCGGCGTCCATGCCGGAGCATGCGTCCGAGTTGTACTCGAAGAACATTTCCGCGCTGATCGAACTCATGTTGGTGGAAGGTGCCTTGGCGCCTGATTTCTCCGACGAGGTTCTGGCCGGTGCGTGCGTCACCCGTGAAGAGAAGGGCGCCTGATGTACACATCACTTCTGGCGAACATCGCGATCCTGGTGTTGTCCGGGTTCGTCGGTTTCGCTGTGATCTCCAAAGTTCCGAACACCCTGCACACCCCGTTGATGTCCGGTACGAACGCCATCCACGGCATCGTCGTCCTGGGCGCGTTGGTCGTCCTGGGCAAGGTGCACGATCCCTCGATCGGGCTGCAGATCATCTTGTTCGTCGCGCTCGTCTTCGGAACCGTGAACGTTGTCGGTGGTTTTGTCGTCACGGACCGCATGTTGGCGATGTTCAAGGCCAAGCCGGCCGCCAAGTCTGTGTCGAAGGATGGTGACCAGTAATGGAATACCTGGTCAATGCGCTCTACATTGTCGCGTTCTCGATGTTCATCTACGGCCTCATGGGTCTTACCGGCCCGAAGACCGCAGTCCGCGGCAACCAGATCGCCGCGGTCGGCATGCTCATCGCCGTCGTTGCAACTCTGATCTCCATTCGTGATGCGGAGATGGGGAACTGGATCCTCATCGCTGCCGGCCTTGTCATCGGTGTCGTGCTCGGCGTTCCGCCGGCGCTCCGCACGAAGATGACGGCCATGCCGCAGTTGGTGGCACTGTTCAACGGTGTCGGCGGCGGCACGGTCGCGTTGATCGCGTACGCGGAGTTCCTGGACTCGGACGGTTTCACCGCATTCCAGCACGGCGAATCGCCGACGGTACACATCGTCATCGCTTCGCTCTTTGCCGCGGTGATCGGATCGATCTCCTTCTGGGGCAGCGTGATCGCGTTCCTGAAGCTGCAGGAAACTCTGCCTGGTCGTCCGATCGGAATCGGCAAGCTCCAGCAGCCGCTCAATGCTCTGCTGCTCATTGCCGCCGTCGCGTTCTCGGTGATCATCGGTATCAAGGCGATCTCACCGGAAGGCCCGACCAGCTCACTGTGGATCGTCGGCGTGCTCGTGCTCTCGGGCATCCTCGGACTGATGGTCGTGCTGCCCATCGGCGGCGCGGACATGCCCGTCGTCATCTCGCTGCTCAACGCTCTGACCGGTTTGTCAGCTGCTGCTGCAGGTTTGGCGCTCAACAACCAGGCGATGATCGTCGCCGGCATGATCGTCGGTGCTTCGGGCACCATCTTGACCAACCTCATGGCCAAGGCCATGAACCGGTCCATCCCGGCCATCGTTGCCGGCGGCTTCGGTGGTGGTGGCGGTGAAGCCGCATCCTCCGACGGCGTCGTGCGCACGGCAAAGGCGACCTCGGCCGCCGACGCGGCCATCCAGATGGCCTACGCCAACCAGGTCATCGTCGTACCCGGATACGGACTTGCCGTCGCGCAGGCTCAGCACGCGGTCAAGGACATGGCGAAACTGCTCGAGTCGAAGGGTGTCGAGGTCAAGTACGCCATTCACCCGGTCGCCGGCCGTATGCCCGGTCACATGAACGTTCTTCTCGCAGAGGCGGATGTCTCGTACGACGCGATGAAGGAAATGGACGACATCAACGACGAGTTCTCTCGTACCGATGTCACCTTGGTGATCGGCGCGAACGACGTCACCAACCCGGCCGCGCGCAACGATCCGAGCTCACCGATTCACGGAATGCCGATCCTCAACGTCGACCAGTCGAAGTCCGTCATCGTGCTCAAGCGCTCGATGAACTCCGGTTTCGCCGGTATCGAGAACCCACTCTTCTTCGCCGAGGGCACCTCGATGCTCTTCGGTGACGCCAAGAAGTCGGTCTCCGAAGTAACCGAGGAACTCAAGGCGCTCTAGCGCTGGTACTCGGAAGGGGCGTCCACCCGCAGCTGCGTGTGGACGCCTTTTTTCGTGGCCGTGTGTTGCAAAGATG
>NZ_CAURKP010000147.1:0-12883 GCF_963525155.1 uncultured Rhodococcus sp. | reverse complement strand
TCCATGTGCCTGGTTCCATTTTCCATGCGTCGACGCTCTCGCAGCTCGGTGGCGAGCCGAAAGGCATCCACCGGGCAATGATCTGAGCCGTCCTGGGGACACCCGGAGGTGTCCCCATCGCGGTTTTCGTGGGGGTCGATGAGCATGTCGGCGAATCTGGTCGATGACCTCGGACTGTCCGCAGAACCCGCATCGGTGTGAGCGCCAACGCGCAATGTGGGTTATAGGACAAACACCGATAGGCTGGCGGTCATGGCTGAGTTCATTTACACGATGAAGAAGGTGCGCAAGGCGCACGGTGACAAGGTCATCCTCGATGACGTCACGATGAGCTTTTACCCCGGCGCGAAGATCGGTGTCGTCGGACCGAACGGCGCTGGTAAATCCAGCATCCTCAAGATCATGGCCGGACTGGACCAGCCGGGCAACGGCGAGGCATTCCTGGCTCCGGGCGCGACCGTCGGCATCCTCATGCAGGAGCCGGAGCTCGACGAGACCAAGACTGTTCGCGAGAACGTCGAGGACGGTCTCGGAGAGACGATGGTCCAGCTCAAGCGGTACAACGAGATCGCCGAGCTGATGGCCACGGATTACTCCGACGAGCTCATGGAAGAGATGGGCGAGCTGCAGGAGAAGCTCGATCACGCAGATGCGTGGGAGATCGACTCGCAGCTCGAGCAGGCTATGGACGCCCTGCGCTGCCCCCCGCCGGAAGAGATGATCACCCACCTCTCCGGTGGTGAGAAGCGACGCGTTGCGCTCTGCAAGCTGCTGCTGAGCAAGCCCGACCTGCTGCTCCTCGATGAGCCCACCAACCACCTCGACGCCGAATCTGTCCTGTGGCTCGAGCAGCACCTCGCTGCTTACCCCGGCGCAATCCTCGCCGTGACTCACGATCGTTACTTCCTCGATCACGTCGCGCAGTGGATCTGTGAAGTCGACCGCGGACGCCTGTACCCGTACGAGGGCAACTACTCCACCTACCTGGAGCAGAAGGCTGCACGCCTCGAAGTTGCCGGCAAGAAGGATCAGAAGCTGCAGAAGCGCCTCAAGGACGAGCTCGCATGGGTTCGTTCCGGCGCCAAGGCCCGCCAGGCCAAGAACAAGGCTCGTCTCGATCGCTACGAGGAAATGGCGAACGAAGCAGAGAAGACGCGCAAGCTCGACTTCGACGAGATCCAGATCCCGGCACCGCCGCGCCTGGGTGACGTGGTCGTGGAGGTCTCGAACCTCGACAAGGGCTTCGACGGTCGCGTTCTGATCAAGGATCTCTCGTTCACGTTGCCGCGCAACGGAATTGTCGGCGTCATCGGCCCCAACGGCGTCGGTAAGACGACGCTGTTCAAGACCATCGTCGGTCTCGAGGAGCCTGACGCCGGTGAGGTCAAGATCGGTCAGACGGTCAAGCTGAGCTACGTCGACCAGAACCGTTCCGGAATCGACCCCAAGAAGACGGTCTGGGAGACCGTGTCCGACGGGCTCGATTTCATCGTCGTCGGCCAGACCGAGTTCCCCTCGCGCGCGTACATCAGCTCGTTCGGTTTCAAGGGCCACGATCAGCAGAAGCCGGCCGGCGTCCTCTCCGGTGGTGAGCGCAACCGCCTGAACCTGGCGATGACGCTCAAGCAGGGCGGCAACCTGATCCTGCTCGATGAGCCCACCAACGACCTCGACGTCGAAACCCTCGGCTCGCTGGAGAACGCTCTCGAAGAGTTCCCCGGCTGCGCCGTCGTGATCTCGCACGATCGCTGGTTCCTGGACCGGACCTGTACCCACATCCTCGCGTGGGAAGGTGGCTTCGGCGACAACGAGGCAGCTTGGTACTGGTACGAGGGCAACTTCGAGGGCTACGAGGCGAACAAGGTCGAGCGACTCGGCCCCGACGCCGCACGCCCGCACCGCGTGACTCACCGCAAGCTCACCAGGGACTGATCCGGTGTCCGACGTATACACAGCGCAGATCCAGGTCCGGTGGGGCGATTCCGACCGGTTGGGTCACGTCAACAACACGCGTTACGTCGAGTACATGCAGGAAGCGCGCATCCACTTCCTGGAAGCGAAACTGGCGCCGCTCGGCGGCCGGCCGGGATACCTCGTGGTTCGAAAGATGACCGTCGAGTTCCTCAAGCCGGTCACCGATCGGTCCGGTCCCTTGAACGTGGAGATCTTCACGACTCACGTCGGGACTTCCTCGTTCACGGTTCGGCACGTCATCCGTGACAACGCGGGTGTCGAATGCGCTTTCGGCGACGCGTTGATGGTCGGATTCGACACGGTGTCCGAAAAGTCCAGACCGCTGGCGGACAGCGAACGCGCGGTGCTCGAAGCATCGCTTGTTCAGATGACGACATCGTAGATTTCGTTTCTCAGTTCACCCTAGGTACTGGTTGCCGCGGCTAGTCTCGAGTCAGAGATTGGTCGCGGCGATCAGAACCCACAAGGATGTGAGCCAGGAATGACAGACCGTGTACGGCAGCAGGGCACAGGCCTCGACGAAGCGACGTTGTTGACGCGTCTTCGCGAGGCCTTTTTCACGCATATCGACGAGGGTGACAGCGACGACGTCATCAACGGTCGATCGGATCGAGTCCTGCTCGCGCATCTTGCGCTCGGGAGGCAGCGGACCCCGGGCACGGCCGTATGGCGTGTGTACCGCCCGTCAGGATCCGAGGGTCTCGGCGCTGCCGTCCAGATCGTCACCGACGACATGTCGTTGCTCGTCGAGTCCGTTACCGCGATGCTCAACCGACAAGGTGTGGGAATCAGTCAATTCGCCCATCCGATCCTGACGGTTGAACGCGATGACTCGGGCAATCTGATGTCCTTGGGCGACAGCGGTATCCAAGAATCCTGGATGCACGTCCAGTTGGACTCCGAAGTCGAGGATTCCGCTCTCGACGCGATCGAAGCACACCTCGGCAAGGTGCTCGCGGACGTCCGCCAGGTGGTTGGTGACACCCCGGACATGAAGGCATTGCAACTGCGCGTTGCCGACGAGTTGGAGAGTGCCGCAGAAACTGCCTCCGGGAGGATCACCCCCGAAGAATTCTCCGACACCGCCCGGCTGCTGCGGTGGATGGCGGACGGAAACTATGCCGTGCTCGGATACCGGCGATTCGAGGGAACGAAGGACGGTTCACGTACGGTCGCCGGCAGTGGACTCGGCGTGCTGCGCTCCGACGCGGTCACCGAAGGCCCGATGAGTTTGCCTCCCGTCGCAGATCTCCCGGATCGACCGCTTCTGGTCCTGACGCAGGGATCGTTCCCCGCCACGGTGCACCGCGCTGTCTACCCGTACTTCGTGGGCGTGTCGATCCTCGACGACGAGGGAAACATCGTGGGAGAGCACAGATTCCTGGGCGTGTTCACCGTGGTCGCACTCCACGAGAACGTCCTCGCGATTCCTCTGATCGAGCGCCGCGTCCGCGAAGTCATCGCGCGTGCCGGTGTCGACCTGCATTCGTACTCCGGTCAGGCGATGCTCGAGGTCATCCAGTCGTTCCCACGCACCGAGTTGTTCTCGAGCGATGCCGTGACCTTGTTCGAGACTGTGCACGCCGTGCACAGTATCGGCCTGCGTCGACAGGTGCGTCTCTTTGTCCGCGAGGACACGTTCGGACGCTTCGTGTCCTGTTTGGTGTACCTACCCCGCGACCGGTACACGACGCGGGTGCGACTGGCGATGCAAAACCTGCTGTGGCGCGAATTCGGACCAGGCACAGTCGATTACACCGCCCGGGTTACCGAGAACGATCTTGCGCTGTTGCACGTGACGATCCGGCGCGATCCGGACAGTGAGCCGGTTCATCTCGATGTCTCCGAGGGCAACCGCGAGCGAGTTCAGGCCCTGCTGACCGAAGTCAGTCGTAGCTGGGACGATCGCATCAACGACCTTGTTCGCGACAGTCCGGGTGTGGATCCGGAACTGGTGCAGCGGTATTCGCGGGTACTTCCCGATGGATACAAGGAGGACTTCGAACCGTCACGTGCGCTGGCCGACATCGCCAGGCTCGAGGCGTTGGCGCCAGGCGCGATCGACGTGCTGCTCTATCGTGCCGTGGACTCCGCGCCCGGTGCCTGGCGCTTCACGCTCTTCGTCGGCGGCGACGGTATCTCGTTGAGTCAGGTGCTGCCGGTGCTGCAGTCACTCGGCGTCGAAGTTCTCGACGAGCGGCCGCACGTCGTGCAGCGCCTCGACGGCGTTCAGTGCTGGATCTACGATTTCGGATTGTCGGTACCGGCGGATCTTCGGGCGTCGGTCGAGATCGACCTCGATGCGCAGGTGCCGCTCGAGACCAGTACCGCCCCGCTGACCGAGGTCCAGAAGCGATTCACGGCTGCATTCGGTGCAGTCTGGTTCGGCCGGGCAGAAGCTGACCGATTCAACGAGTTGGTGCTGCGGGCCGGAATGTCCTGGCGGCAAGCCGTGGTGCTGCGTGCTTACGCAAAGTATCTGCGCCAGGCCACATTTCCGTACAGTCAGTTCCACATCGAAGGAATCGCGCTTACACACCCGCAGACCGCGTTTGCATTGGTGCAGTTGTTCGAGGCGATGTTCGACCCCGAGAAGCAGGACGACATTCGCGTCGCCGAATTGGACGAGCAGTTGCGTGCGTCCATCGACGAGGTACTCAGCTTGGATGCCGATCGCATTCTGCGTGGAATGTTCTCCTTGGTGAAGGCGACCTTGCGTACCAATTTCTACGTCGTCGACGCCGATGGCCGCTCTCGCGACTACCTGTCGGTCAAGCTCGATCCCTCACGGATCAGCGAGTTGCCCAAGCCGCGGCCGGCTTTCGAGATCTACGTGTACTCACCCGAGGTCGAAGGCGTCCACCTGCGATTCGGCGCAGTCGCGCGCGGCGGGCTCCGCTGGTCCGACCGGCGCGAGGATTTCCGCACCGAGGTGCTCGGCTTGGTGAAGGCTCAGGCCGTCAAGAACGCGGTGATCGTGCCGGTCGGCGCCAAGGGCGGCTTCGTCGTGAAGAATCCGCCTCTGCCGACGGGTGATCCGGCCGTTGATCGAATGGCGACGCTGGAAACCGGCAAGGCCTGCTACACCACGTTCATCTCCGGATTGCTCGACATCACCGACAACGTGCACGCGGCTACCGGCGAAGTTGTGACGCCGGATCGAGTGGTGCGCAAGGACGATCAGGATCGCTACCTGGTGGTCGCCGCGGACAAGGGCACGGCGACGTTTTCGGATCTCGCCAATTCGGTTGCCGCCAAGTACGACTTCTGGCTCGGCGACGCGTTTGCCTCCGGTGGCTCCGTGGGATACGACCACAAGGGCATGGGTATCACCGCTCGCGGCGCCTGGGAAAGCGTCAAGCGGCACTTCCGCGAACTCGGGGTCGACACGCAGACGCAGGATTTCACGACGGTAGGCGTCGGCGACATGAGCGGAGACGTGTTCGGCAACGGAATGCTCCTCAGTCGGCACATCCGTCTGGTGGGCGCGTTCGACCATCGACACATCTTCCTCGATCCGAACCCGGATGCAGCGAGCTCGTTCGTCGAACGTCAACGACTTTTCGAGTTGCCTCGGTCGTCATGGGCCGACTACGACAAGAGCCTGATCAGTGAAGGTGGCGGCGTCTGGGACCGCACGGTCAAGTCGGTTCCGATCGCCGAAAGCGTCCGGATCGCACTGGGTCTGGCCGAGGGGGTCACGAAGCTCTCGCCGCCGGAATTGATGCAGGCGATTCTGTCGGCACCGGTGGATCTGCTGTGGAACGGCGGAATCGGTACATACGTCAAAGCGTCGACCGAGACCAATGCGCAGGTTGGCGACAAGAGCAACGACGCCGTGCGTGTCGACGGTCAAGATCTGCGGGTCAAGGTGATCGGGGAGGGCGGCAACCTCGGCGTGACAGCTCTGGGAAGAATCGAGTTCAGCGCCAGCGGCGGTCACATCAACACCGACGCCATCGACAACTCGGCCGGCGTCGACTGCTCCGATCACGAAGTGAACATCAAGATTCTTCTCGATTCGCTCGTGCGTTCGCAGTTACTGCCCACGCAGGAACGGAATCCGTTGCTGGCGTCGATGACCGACGACGTGGCTGCGCTGGTGTTGGCGGACAACATCGCCCAGAATGCGCTGCTCGGAATCTCCCGCGTGACGGCGCCGCAGATGCTCGGTGTTCACCGCCGTCAGTTGACGGATCTGACCAAGGCACGTGGCCTTGACCGCAAGCTCGAGGCGTTACCGACCGACAAGGAGATCGAGCGTCGACTCGAGGCCGGTGTGGGTCTGACGTCGCCGGAATTGGCGACGCTGACGGCGCACGTGAAGCTTTCACTCAAGGACGATCTGCTCGCAACCGAGTTGCCGGACAACGATTTCTTCGCCCAGCAGATCCCGCAGTACTTCCCGACCGCTGTTCGCGATCGGTTCGAAACGGAGATCAAGGCACACCCGTTGCGGCGGCAGATCGTCGCGACGATGCTCGTCAACGAAGTGATCGACAACGGCGGAATCACGTACGCCTACCGCTTGGCCGAGGAGACCGGAGCGAGCAGTACGGATTCGATCCGTGCCTACGCCGCTGTGCGAGAGGTGTTTGCGCTCGACGAGGTGTGGTCGCGAATCCGCTCGGCGGGCGTCAGTGCAGAGATCGAAAACGAGTTGATCGTTGAGTCGTGCCGCTTGCTCGACCGCGCGTCGCGGTGGTTCCTGGCCAATCGGCCCCAGCCGATCGCCGTCGGCGCCGAGGTTGCGCGTTACTCGGCGGCGTATCGGGCGACGGCACCTCTGGTTCCGGGGCTGCTTGCGGGCCATCAGCTCGACGATCTGCTGGTGCGGGCTCAATCGGTGATCGATCGCGGGGCTCCGGAAGCGTTGGCGCTGGACGTGTTCCGACTGCTGGACGTCTACTGCCTGCTCGACATCGCGGATATCGCCGACATCGCAGATCACGACATCACCGAAGTCGCGGAGCTGTACTACGCCTTGGACGCGCATCTGGGAATCGACTGGTTGCTGAGCGCGGTCTCGGGACTCGAGCGCGGCGATCGATGGCACTCGCTCGCGAGGCTCGCGTTGCGAGACGACCTCTACAGTTCGCTTCGGCAGCTGACGATGGAGGTTCTGGCCGGCGGCGAGCCGGGGGAGTCGCCGCAGGAGAAGATCGACGAATGGGAATCGACCAACGCCTCGCGGCTGAGTCGGGCGAGGGCAGCTCTCGTCGAGATCTTCGAGTCTGGGACGCTTGACCTCGCGACGCTCTCGGTGGCGGCGCGTCAGGTTCGTAGCATGGTGCGCAGCATGGGCACCCGATCGGAGGTAGGACGTTGAGCGAAGGATTCCACGCCGAAGTTGTGGTTCGGTGGTCCGACATGGATGCCTTCCAGCACATCAACCACGCACGGATGGTGACGTTGCTCGAAGAGGCGCGGATTCCTTGGTTGTTCGAAGACTCGCGCCCGACGGTCACCCTGCGTGACGGGGCTGTGATTGCCGATCTCCATGTGCGGTACCGCGGGCAACTGCGGCACGAAGATTCACCGCTCGATGTCTTCATGTGGGTGGAAAAGGTTCGCGCGGTGGACTTCACCATCGCGTACGAGGTTCGGCCGCGTGGCGCCGATCTCAGCGTTCCGCCGTCCATCGTGGCATCGACTCAGATCGCGGCCTTCGATATCGACACTCAACGTCTGCGCCGCCTCAGCGGGCCCGAGCGGGAGTACTTGGAGAGCTGGCAACGTGCATGAACGTGTCCTGACCGTGCCCGAGGAGGCCGAGCGAAAGAACTTGGCCGGCTTCATCGGTCACGCCTTGCGTTTGGACGAGTCCGCGGTCATCCGAATGCGTCGACGCGGCGATGCGCACCTGAGTGTCTGGGCGTCAACGGGTTTCGACGCTCTGGCGACGCGAACCGTGGCGGGCACCATCAACCCTGACGACACGTCGGCTGCCGGCGATCAGTTGCTCTCGGCGGTGGAGCAGGCGACAAGTGAGCTGATCGATCCGGGGTTCGCCATGGATTCGGCGTGGCGTGGGGCGTTGCCGCCGATGGACGGCTTCGAGCACCTGGACGACGTACCCGCGCGGGTGCTGATCGAACTGGCGCAGCGGGGCAACGCCTTGGCACTGGAGCATGGAAGTAGTCACGGTCCGCCGGCGTCGTTGCTCGATCAGGACGTGCTCGAGGTCAGTGGTCCATCCGGCACGGTCGGGATCTCGATGCGGGTTGTTTTTGCCTTGACCGCAATGGGATTCGTTCCGCACGCCGGGTCCGAGGCGATGACCGCCGACATCGACCTCGAGCAGAT
Source organism: uncultured Rhodococcus sp. (assembly GCF_963525155.1). Lineage (NCBI taxonomy): Bacteria > Bacillati > Actinomycetota > Actinomycetes > Mycobacteriales > Nocardiaceae > Rhodococcus > uncultured Rhodococcus sp. The sequence continues at coordinate 4,603 of NZ_CAURKP010000147.1, read as the reverse complement.
CGACGCCTCGGAACTGGTTCGGGTGCGGGCGAGCAAATCCTGGGTGCGGCTCGATGCACGGTTCGGTTCGATCTACCGTCACCGCGGTGGTTCGATACCGCTGATGGTCGCACGATAGGAGTTCAGGTGGCGGGTGCGGTGTTCTCTCAGATAAGCCACGCCGCAGCGTTGACGGGTAGTTGACCGTCGACGAGTAGCGCGCTGCTCAACAGCAGCTGCCCGTTCGGAAGTGCGATCGGCGCCTCTGTGGTGTTGAGAGCACAGATCAGACCACCGCGTCGACGGAAAGCGAGGCAGCCGGGGGGACTGCCGTACCAATCGATGTCGGCGCCGGAGAACTCCGGCCTGGCGCTACGAAGTTCGAGTGCGGCGCGATAAAGCGAGAGCATCGAGTCGACGTCCTCGATCTGCGCCTCCACCGTGAGCGTCGACCACTCGCGTGGCATCGGCAACCAGGTGCTCGCGCCGGTGGTGAATCCGAACGGGGGTTCGCTTCCTTCCCACGGAAGGGGCACTCGGCAGCCGTCGCGTCCTCGCTCGGCATGTCCGGATCGTTCCCAGACCGGGTCCTGTAGTGCCTCGTCGGGCAGGTCGACGTTCGGCAGGCCGAGTTCGGCTCCGTTGTAGATGAAGCTCGCGCCCGGAAGCGCCAGTTCGACGAGGATCATCGCCCGTGCGCGTTGGGTTCCGATCTCACCCCCGCCGTAGCGCGTGACTTCACGTTCGACGTCGTGATTCGACAGCGTCCACGTGGGCACACCCCCGACCTCGGCGACGGCCGCAAGAGAGTTCTCCACGGCCTCCCGGACGGACTCGGCGGAGAATTCGGTTTCTGCAAGTCGGAAGTTGAATCCGAGATGCAGTTCGTCTGGCCGGATGTATTCGCCGAACTTCTGGTTGTCCTTCACCCAGATCTCGCCGACGGTCATCGCCTCCGGGAACTCGTCCATGACCTTGCGGATGCCGCGGTGGATTTCGTGAACTGCCGGGTTGTTGAACCGCGGGTCGTCGTCGGAATTGCGCATGAGCTCGTTGAGCTCCCAGTCGTGGTCCGGCAAACCGTCGGGCTTGGCCATTCCGTGGGCCACGTCGATGCGGAATCCGTCGATTCCGCGCTCGAGCCAGAAGCGCAGAGTCTTGGCGAGGTCGTCGAAGACCTCGGGGTTGTCCCAGTTCAGGTCGGGCTGTTCCTTGGCGAAGATGTGCAGGTACCACTGGCCGGGTGTTCCGTCGGCTTCGGTGACGCGGGTCCACGCCGGGCCGCCGAAGATGCTCGGCCAGTTGTTCGGCGGTTCGTTGCCGTTCTCACCTTTGCCGTCTCGGAAGATGTAGCGGGATCGCTCCGCCGAATCGGGCGCCGACGCCAGGGCTGCCTTGAACCACTCGTGCTGATCACTCGTGTGGTTCGGGACCAGGTCCATCGTGACCTTGATTCCGCGTTCGTGGGCTGACGTGATCAGCGAATCCATCGTCGCCAGATCGCCGAACAAGGGATCGATGTCGCGAGGATCCGAGACGTCGTAGCCGTGGTCTGCCATCGGTGACTTCATCACCGGGCTCAACCAGATTGCATCGATGCCGAGCAGTTCGAGGTAGCCGAGTTTCTCCTCGACTCCGCCGAGGTCGCCGATACCGTCGCTGCCCGAATCGGCAAAAGAACGCGGATAGATCTGATAGAAGACCGCCTCGTTCCACCACGGGGCTTCGGGCCGGCTTACAGAGGACGAATCCGCGGGGGTGCTCACAGCAGTTCATAGTGCCAAACGTCTGGCACTCTCACGACTTGGACACGGCAAAAGCGTGACTCTTTACCTAGCCTTGGTGTACTTTGCATTCACGCGGTGACACCATGTGGCAACTTTGGTGTTACTGCCGGGGGAGAAGAATTCGGGAATTCAACCAAGGGGGCTTGGCCTTGACTTTGTCGGCAATCGAAGCGGTCAGTTTGGATCATGTACTGCTCGAAGATGATCCGATCAACCGCGACTGGATAATCTTCGGCACACCGGTTGCACGGTCGGCGCAATGGTCGGCGAGTAAAGACGGGACCACGACTACACACGTCTGGGATTGCACGAAGGGGCGCTTCCGCTGGTACTTCCACGCGGACGAAATCGTGCACATCATCGAAGGGTCGGTCACCGTTCAGGCCGACGGAATCGCCGAGCGAACCCTGAGTGTCGGCGATGCCGCACTCTTCCGTGCGGGCAGTTGGTCGGAGTGGGAGGTCGAAGAGTACGTGCGCAAGCATGCAATCTTGAGTTCGCCCCTGCATCCCACGGTGTCGTTCGGGGTACGAGCAGTCCGCCGGGTCGCGCGCGTGTTCAGGCCGAAGGCTAAGTAGACGGTCAGATAGCGGAGTTCACCATGGACGCGGCAGCCATCTCCATGTAGTCGATCAACTGCTTGCGGTGCACCGGGCTCAGAGTCTTCTCGTCGATGGACGCGATGGCGACGTGCATGCACCGCAGCCACGCATCACGCTCGATCGGGCCGATCACGAATGGATTGTGGCGCATCCGCAGACGCGGGTGTCCACGCTCCTCCGAGTACGTGTGCGGTCCGCCCCAGTACTGCTCGAGGAACATCCGCATCCGCCGCTCGGCCGGGCCGAGATCGGCCTCGGGGTAGAGCGGGCGCACAACCTCGTCCTTCGCGACCTCTTCGTAAAATCGCGCGGTGAGCTTGTGAAACGTCTCGGCTCCGCCGACGGCGTCGTAGAAGGTCTGCTGCACGTCGTGCTGTACGTCATTCATGGCAAGTTCCATTGTGCCTGACGGCCGTAGTGGTCGGTTTCCGGGTCGACGACGGTTGTATCGCGTCGGAGTGCGTACCCATTCACCGGAAATTCACCGGCCGTCCTGGCAATTTTGTTCGAAATGGGAGTGCGTAACGCGATCATCCGTGGTCAACTTGGGGGCAGTCTCCCGGAGGTCGTATGAAGAACCGACATGCTGCACGCAATCACCGACAACTCCAGCCCACTAGCGCGCGGAACGACCACGCGTTAGGGGCTGTTCTGGAAGTTGTTCCTGACGGGTTCGCGCACACTGCCGACCCACTCTTTTCCGACGAGCATTCTCACCTCGAGATGTTCCCTCCCGATCGCGTCGTCCCCGAGTGGGTGAAACGTCGGGTGCTACTGCTCAACGTCACGTACGAACCGCTGACCGCCCTTCCTGCCAGGCGCGCGGTCGTACTGATGGCCTGCGGCAAGGCCGATACCGTTCACGAGGACGAACAGGGCCCGGTAGTCCATTCCGCGGACTGGTCGGTGCAGGTTCCCTCGGTCATTCGATTGCGCACCTACGTGCGCGTTCCGTATCGCGCCCGCATCCCCATGACTCGTGCCGCGCTGATGCATCGTGACCACTTCCGATGTGCGTACTGCGGAGCCAAAGCCGAAACCATCGACCACGTCGTTCCTCGCAGCAGAGGTGGCGGGCATTCGTGGGAGAACTGCGTCGCGTGCTGTGCCCCCTGCAATCACCGCAAGGCCGACAAGATGCTCAGCGAACTCGGATGGACCCTCCGTGCGGAATTGGTCCCGCCGTCCGGACCTCACTGGCGTCTGCTCGCGGCGACCAAGGAATTGCATCCGGCGTGGATGCCGTATCTCGGCGTGGGCGCAGCCTGAGCAATGTGTCGGCGTGGGCGCAGCCTGAATTGAGTTCTAGCGTCACCGAAACGAAATTGCCCGAGAATTTGTGGCCCTGACGCTTTCCTTCCTGGCGTTCTGGGCTACGTTATCTGGTGTGAGCATTCTCGAGGTAGTACTGATATACGTTGGGATTCCGGCCTTGATCACCGCGTTCTTCGCGGCTGCGTCCTTCCTCGGGAAGAAGACGCCGGGACCGGTTCCGCCGGCGTTCCATCTCGGTGAGTCGTGGGATCACGCTCCCGTGCTGTGGAGTGCTGTCGACGAGGTCACCGTTCGCGGTGGCCATCACGGCAGTGCACACGCAATCGAAGCCGGTTCGGCTGATCTGATCGGAGGGTCCGCAAGTGGCAAGTGGTGATCATTCGACCGCGCTCGCAGTAGCGCCCGAGGACCTGCCCGTCGGCAGCGTCGTCACGTCCAGTGGACGCGTATCCGGTGTGCATCGCATCGGCGAGCCGTTCACCGACGATCTTCCGTTCGAGACCATGGATCTGGTCGCGCTCGACGTCGCGATGACCGAAGCGACGCGGGCCACCAAGGTGCGGTTCAACGCGTACGTCGGTGATCTCGGTTCTGATCCGGCAGCGGGTGCCGACGCATTGTTCCCGACCACGCCCGAAGCCGAGCGTTCCGTCCTGATCGCCGTTTCGCCCAACCAGCGCACCGTCGAGGTTCGCAGCGGTCGGGCAATCGCCGATCGGGTCACCGATCGTGTTACCCAGCTCGGAGCAACGGCAGCTGTTGCATCCTTCAGTGAAGGCAACCTGATCGACGGACTGATCAGTGCCATCCGCGTTATGGCAGCCGCAATTTCAGCGCCGTAACTGTTTGTCAGACACAGGCCGGTGCCCGCGTCGCTTCGTGAGAATCGACGCGGGCCCCGGCCTTTCGCATGTCAGCTCGCGTCGAACATTCGTGCTGCGTGTGAACGGGCCACGCCGG
>NZ_CAURKP010000146.1:0-13454 GCF_963525155.1 uncultured Rhodococcus sp. | reverse complement strand
GCGTTGCAGCGAGCGAGGCGCGAGATCGGACCATTGGTGGTCATCAACGGTCTGTTCGCCGGACTTCTCATGGTGGTCTTGCCTTTCGCGTGCTTTCTCTGGGGAGCTGTGGGTGCTGCGGTTGCGGTCGGTGTGGCCCAGACGGCGGCCAGCATCGCCGCAGTCTTCGGGATAGCTCGGCGTCGAGATGCAATAAGAAGGCGGGTGTTTCAGTATGAGGTTTGAAGAAAATGTCAGAAATCAGGACGCCGGTGAGCCAGCCGCACAGGGCCTTCGGCGTGATGGACTCACGAATCTCGATCCGGTGATGACGCCGACGGCCGGAATCGAATTGTGGGCAGGGGCCATTTGGATAGGTCAGGTGGACGAGTGGGAGCTACTTGCATCGAGTGTCATCGAATTGACCGGGGGAACAGCGTACGGACGTGCTCGCCTGCTGGTCGCCCGACTCAACGGATCATTTGCCTTTGTCGAGGTTCAAGTCGCGAACGGAATGATCAGATCGAAGGAAGTACTGGCCTACTTGCCGGATTCCGAGCCTGTAACCACTTCACAGGTTCCCGAAGTGCCTGTCACATTGATCATTTGCACGATGAATCGACCGGACATGCTCCGTGAAGTTTTGACTTCACTCGCCGATCTCGACTACCGAAACTACGACGTGCTTGTCGTGGACAACGATCCTTCGTCCGGGTTGACACCGCCGATAGTGGACGCTTTCGCCGGAGTTCGGATCGTTGATGCGCCGGAACGTGGCCTGTCCAAGGCACGAAACATAGGCCTAGTTGCGGCCACTGAAGAGTTTGTCGCATTTACGGATGACGATGTCGTGATTGACAAGGACTGGCTCCGTGAGTTGGTCGGCGGATTCGCAGTCGCGGAGGACGTCCACATCGTCACAGGTCTCGTGCCGACAGGTGAGGTATCGACTCCTGCTCAAGCCTTTTTCGATCGTCGCGTGAGTTGGTCGAAGAATCTTGTGCGAACGACGTACCGCTTGTCAGCTCCGCCTGAGAACGACGCTCTGTTCCCTTTCCGTGTGGGCGATTTCGGGACGGGTGCCAATTTCGCGGTAAGACGATCCGTGATGCTCGAACTCGGCGGATTCGACGAGGGGCTAGGGGTGGGATCGCCGTCAGGCGGCGGTGAAGATATCGACATGTTCGTCAGGGTCATTCTCGACGGGGGTGCGCTGGTCTACGCGCCTGCTGCGCGAGTCTGGCACCGCCATCGCATCGATTCAGCGGGATTGAGTAAACAGATGGCCGACTACGGCCTCGGCCTGGGAGCCTGGTTGACGAAACTCGCTATGGATCCGCGAATAGCGATGATGTTGGCGACGCGTATGGTCAAGGGACTTTCGCACTTCGGGAGCGTCTCCCAACCTGAAGAAGGTCAGATTCGACTTACACCCGATCTTGACAAATTGCCTTGGATCGAGCGGCGCGCATTGTTGCGAGGCCCCGCAGCGTTGGTGCGCTCGCGTTTGGGGGGATTGCGGGGGCGACCACTTCTCCCGAAGGGAACGCGCCCGGTGCGCAGTTCGATAGCCGTCGAATTTCCCGGCGCTAGGTCGATTCGTCGGGCGACTGCGATGGTTGACGCGCGGTGGCCGACCGACGAGCACAGACTGGCAATTCTGGGATTGGTCGGTGGAGTTTGTGGTCTGGTCGGCGCCGGCCTGGGCGCGATCGGCGCTCTCACCGGTGTAGCCGTGATCGTTTTTGTCGCGGTCGGCCCGGGTGCGGCAATTATGTCGTACATGCCTGATCAACCTGGCTACGTACGGGTCGCAGCTGTTCCGGCCCTGGGGATCTCGATCGTCGTGCTGATGACATTCCTGATGACCACAATCGAGGAGTACTATCCCTTTTCGCAGCTCGTGATTCCCAGTCTCGCTACCATCGGAGCATCTCTAGTTCGACTTCTCACCCTCGATAATCGCCCGGAAGTTTCCGGTCGCGAAAACCTCAAGCGACGTATCGGGGCTGTCCTGTCGGGGTTCCGGCGGTCATGACGAGATTGAAGGAGCGTAACGAGCTGTCGTCGACGAAGTCATATGATGCTCCGACTGACCGGCTGACGATTGCTGTCGTATCCGACAGAAAGAGGCGCGATTGGATTTCGTGGGGGATTCTCGTTGCAGCACTGGTGAGTTGGTGGATCGCTGCCCCTTCGCTGTCGACTGCACAGGCGTCGGATTTCGGCCTGCTGTTCGCGGCGTCACCGTTCTTCGCCGGTGCAATCACTTTGTCGGTGATCGGCTTCGCAGTCGCAATGTCACGAAGGAACGACCGTGCAGCGTTCGGCGCGGTGGTGACTGTTGCGCTCGTGCAGAGGACTGCGACACTCATGGCGTCCGATGTGCCGCTGTATACCTGGACGTACAAGCATCTTGGGGTCACGGATCTGATCCAGCGAAGCCATTTCCTGGCACGAGGTGTCGATGTGTACAACGGGTGGCCTGGCCTCTTCACGGCAACGGCTTGGTTCTCTCGCGTTACCGGCGTGCCGGACATAACCGTTGCGAACTGGTTCGCGATCGCTGCGCATCTCCTCATGGTGATTCTGTTCTACTGCATGGCGAGGGCGTGGAGGCTGGATGTCCCGACCGCTATTTCCGCCACGTTTCTCTTCGAGGTGCTCAATTGGGTGGCGCAGGATTACTTCGCTCCTCAATCGCTGGCTCTGATCCTAGTTCTTGCATTCTTAACCCTGGTTGGATCCTCGCGAGACCGACCTAACCTTGTCGTCGTCATGATCGTGGTCTTCTGCGCGATAGTAGTCACTCACCAACTCACTCCGTATTGGATGGGATTGATCATGTTGGCGCTCATGATCTTTCGAAGGCTTCGGCCGTGGTGGTTGACATTCGTGTTCGCTGCAATAGCCATTGGTTTCCTCATCTACAACTGGGACAGTGCAGGTGACTTTGCGAAATTCTCTTTCGACGTGACGTCGAACGCGAAGTCCAACCTCGCCGGAGCGAATCTCACGCCGACTGCAGGACAGGCATTTGCAAGTAAGACGATGCGTTTCTTGACTGTCGGACTGTTGGTTTCCTCCGCGGTCACGGCAATTATCATGTGGCGCAAGAAGATGCCGGTACTTGCTCTCGCGATTGTCGCGTTTTCTCCGCTCGCCATTCTGGCCGGGCAAGGCTATGGTGGTGAAGCGATCTTTCGTGTCTATCTTTACTGTTTGGTGGGTTGTTCCCTGCTGCTTGCATTTCCGGTCACTGCGATGCTCCGCGCGTGCCGAGCCTCGAGGATGAAGCTAATAGCGGCGGGCATCCTGCTCATCGGTGTCACGCTGTCTTCATCAGAAGCGTATTTTGGTGCGTGGTTCGCCTACTTGACGAAACCTGCAGTAGTCAAGGGCGCTTCCGAGGTGTTGGAGTCGGCGGATCCCTATGGTGTACTGAGGGTTCCGTCCCCGGCGTGGCCTGATCGGCCAACTCAGGCTTATCTGCGGTTGGCCGGCCTCGATCCGAAGTTCGATGTGCAACCGGAGGCCGCGACTCTTTTCTACGGTGCAGACTTTGCGACTGACGAAGAGTACGCGAAGTTCAATGAATACTTCGTCGCTGACCACCGGACAACGTACTTCGCGATTTCCGATCAAATGGTTTTCTACAATTGGTACTTCGGGCTCTCCCCACGGGACGCATTGCCGAATCTGGAGGCACGAATGCGGTTGGACCCGATGTGGAAAGTCTTCCTCGAAGGTAGTGGATTCGTAGTCTTCGAGCGAGTGGCCGTTAAGGATGAAAGTGGTAACGATGGCTGATCGCAGGCTGCGAATTCTTGCGTCGACGCTGACTCGCGATGTCACGGGTATAGAGCACAGTGTTATTCGGTTGCTCCCACGTCTCGGTGAGCAAGGTGTGAACGTTGTCATGGCCGCGCCCTCTGGTGGTGAGCTCGAACAGACGTGGAACGAGATGGGACTCGAATTCATACCGATGCCAGACGGGGCGCGTGTCGGTCTGCGTGATTCCTCTGGCGCTTCTCAGACTCCGGCGACGTTGTTGTCGCAGATCCCGCGGTCTGCGACGTGGGTTTCAAAGCTTTTGGTACATGCTCGGCGTGCTGATGTCGTCCACTCGAATTCGCTCTTGTCACATCTGGATTGCGTGGCGGCTGGCAGGTTGGCGCGAACACCTGTTGTGCTCGAGATTCACGACATACTCGACCCGGGGCGAGGTCGGAGTCTGCTGAGTTCGGCCGTTCGTGGGGCCTCAGCCGCGATCGCAGTGAGTAATGCTGCACGGCAGCAGCTTTCGAAGGCGGCTCAGGGAAAGACGACAGTAGTTCCTCAGGGCGTCGATTCGGCGGTCTTTGCGCCAGGACCAGCTACGGTGCGAGCTGAGCTCACCGATGCCCCCGATTCTGCATTGGTCGCAGTCATTGGACGGGTCGACCCTGTCAAAGGAATCGACACCTTGATCGAGGCAGTATCCCAGATCCGTTCCCGCGGCAAGGACTTACATCTGGTCATCGTTGGCAGGTCGAGCCCGGGGAACGAGCGCTATGGCGAGAATCTTCGCCGAAAAGCTGCGGAATTGGCTCCTGGTGCTGTCAGATTTGTCGGACAACGGAACGATGTTGCGGCCATTTTGCGGTCGGTTGACATCCTGTGTGTTCCCTCCGTGCGAGAACCCTTCGGGCTCATAGCGATCGAAGCGATGTCAGTTGGTACTCCGGTGGTGGCCAGTCGGACCGACGGTTTCCTCGATTACGTCGTCGATGGTGAAAACGGACTGCTGTCCGTACCGGGTGATTCCGCAGACGTGGCCGGGAGAATTCTGTCCCTTCTGGATGACAGGCAGCTTCGCGCTCGGTTGGTGACCGGTGCACGCAGGTCGGTATTGGAGGACCACGCGGTCTCAGCGCGAGCTGATCGACTGATTGACGTCTATCGAAGGGTTGCGAAATGAGTGGGAGTACGCGTGTCGTGGTGCGGGCTGGGATGATTCTCTCGGTGGCCTCACTACTATGGGCTACTTCGTGCACCACCGGTGAACCCCCGAGTCCAATGATGCGAATGGTCTCGAGCGATTTCGGCACAGACGAATTCGATGGTGCTGCAGGGGATTCTCCTGACGCGGCGATGTGGGGATTCGATGTCGGGGGCGGAGGTTGGGGAAATCAGGAGAAGCAGATCTATACCGACAACGCCGAAAACGCGCGTTTGGATGGAAACGGTAATCTCGTGCTCGAAGCTCGTCGGGTCCTGGGGGGATTCACTTCGGCGAGGATCGTGACAAGGGACAAGTTTTCGTTCACCGAGGGCACGATTTCTGCCCGCATAAAGTTCCCGATGGCGCAGGGAATCCATCCAGCATTCTGGTTACTCGGCGAGAATTTGGCGACGGTGGGCTATCCGGAGAGCGGCGAGATCGATGTAATGGAGTTGGTGCACAATGCCACTGAGTATCACAACGCAATCCACGGTCCGTGGTCCGATCCTTCTGCACACACAGAAGGCAAGTGGAAGATGTCGTCGGATGGTTATCTCGGCGGTGATGCCTCGGACACCTTCCATGTCTACGAGGTGACGAGAAGATCTGACTCCATCTCGATCTTCATCGACGGTGTAATGGTGGGCGAGTATTTGCGCAGCGAGTCGCCGGACGGCTCCAAATGGGTATTCGACAAGCCGTTCTATGTCGTAATGAACATAGCGGTGGGCGGAGAATGGCCCGGGCCGACGGATGCAACCACCCCGGAGGTGTCGACCTTGACCGTCGACTGGATTCGATTCACGCCTTGAAAGTGAATAATGTCTAGGTACAAAATTTCTGCAGTTGATCAGATGCGGGTTCGTGATCGTGCGCTCGTCATCGGCGGACCAGTTGGTGTCATCTCGTCGAGTGATCTGCGGAGCGCGCTGATCGAGATTGCTCGGATCGGTCCGCAGACGAGGTTCGGATTGCGCGCGGATTCCTCTCGCCGTCGTTGGCTGTTCGATCCGGATGCTGTTGGCGCGGCAGTCGAAGAAGTTCCGCCCACTGACGCGGCGGACATTTCGAGATTTGCGACCGCCGTATTCAATTCGGATTTGACGCACTCGTCGATCCGAATCGTTGCGTCGGGGGAATATGTTGCATGTTTGGGTTCGCACGGCATCTCCGACGGGATCGGTGGTTCGCGATTGTGGGCTGCCCTTGTCAGCACCGCTCAATCAGGGCAACTACCCTCATCTCTGCATACAGCGGAGTCGAGACTTCCTTTGTCGCGCACAATTATTCGGTCTTTTGCAGCTGATCCTCGGCGGCTCGGAGCGGCCGTTCGATGGCATTCGCACGTGCGTGGAACACGGATTGAGGCGGTTTCGGCGACTCGCCGAACGCCCTGGCGGCCCAACCCGGTCAGTCTTTCGCTCCCGATGGATCCGCAAGTTGCACGTCGACTAGTGTGCTGGCGCGACGAGCACGCACCGTCGGCGTCTCTGCGCGCGATAACACTGTTTGTTTTTCTTGCTGCCTTGCGAGGTCATGGAGTGGAAACCGCGTCCAATGCGCTCGTGTTGATGGACGCGCGCAGATATGCGCATCCGTCGACCGTGGTCAATGGTAATTTTGCTGTGGGGCAATATGTTCCGGTGGGTGAATCCGTGACTTTGTCGGAGGTCAGTCGGGGTATCGCGGGGGCACTCGTTTCGGGTCACCCGTTGCTGACCCTTTCAGCGATCAGTGCGAAGGCGACTGTAGCTTCGGTCCTCGGGAGGTCCCACGCCACGGTCGCCGAGGCGAGCGTGAGCATCAAGCCTCACGCCTTGGTTTCATACTCGGACATAGGTCGTCTTCCCAATTCGGATGAAATCAGATGGACAGGCGATCCGCTGTGTGTGGCGGCCACCGATCCATATGGAGCGGAAGGAATCGCGTTCCTCGGTGCAGAGATCGATGGGCGACGTCACTTTTCAGTTACCTTCCACAGCAACGTATTCGATACCGAAATGATCAGGAGGGTGCTTCGAGCGGTCGCTTGCGATCCCACCGCACTGCTGGATGAATGTCGGTAACTCCGCGTATCAGTTCTCGTGGAACCAACGTACGTAGTCGATAGTCATCGTGGATGGCCAAGGTGTGGTGGAATCGGTTAAACCTGGCCAGGTTCCACCAACGGCAATATTCAGTAAGGTGTATGCAGGAGCGTCGAACACCCATGCCTCCGCTCCGGATACCTGTGACCGATCGAGGTACAGCATTCGAACGCCGTCGATGTAGGTCTCGATTCGTCCGGGCCGCTTGAGTATCCCGTAGGTGTGGAATGCGGTGAAGTCGGTGCCGGGTCGTGCGCCGCCGACACTGCGGTCCCAAACTCCGGTCACTCGTGTTCCTGATTTGGTAGGGCCGTGCACGGCGCTCGTGTATGTCTTCGCATCGTTGATGGTTTCGATTGCGTCGATTTCGCCACAGCCGGGCCAACCGGCTGTATATAGATTCGTGCCGAGCGTCCAGAATGCCGGATGCATGCCCTTTCCTGCTGGCAGTTTTATTCGCGCCTCGACTAGTCCGTAAGTGAAGTCGACCTTGCCGAAAGTTCCAAGTCGTGCGGAAGTGATTGTGTTGCCTACTTTTTGGGCCTGAATGAGGAGATTTCCTTGCCCATCCAGTCTCGAGTTGGACCGCGAGTCGGTGTACACCTGCTTTTCGTTGTTCCCCCAACCTCCGCCGGTTTCGTAGCGCCAGATGGCTGGGTTGGGGGCTGAATTTGCAGGGCCATTGAACTCGTCGTACGCATAGACCGTAAAACGATCTGCTGCGCGTGCTGGCGACATAAGAGGAGGCAAGGTAATCGTTGCCGTCGCCAGAGTCGTTGAAAGAAGGGCAATTCGAAGAAGTGCTGAAATTCTCATGCGCAGATCGTATGGGCGAGATATCACCTTCGGGACCATTGATCCCGAGATTGTTATCAGTTCGATATATAAAATTACTCGAAGTTTGTTAGCAAGTGTGGTATCGGACCAATTGATCGACTATTTGGGGTTGAACAATGTTTCGCCCCAGTAGCTCCCGTCGGCGAGACCACCGGGGCACGCGAAGACCGCAGAACCGACGTGCTGGATGTATTCGTTCAGCGCATCGTGTCGTGAAAGGTTTTGCTGCATCGGAACAAACTGCTCGACCGGATTCCGGCAGTACGCAACGAAGAACAGTCCCGCGTCCAGGTGGCCGAAGCCGTCGGAGCCGTCCGTGAAGTTGTATCCGCGGCGCAAGATCTGAATCCCACCGAGTTCCTCGGCAGAGGCCAGGCGCACGTGTGAATCCTCCGGGATGACGAAGTCGTGTCCCATTTTGGAATCGAGATCGAGCTCGTCGAACTCGTCCTTGCCACCGAGCGGCGCTCCGCTCCGTTTGGAGCGGCCGATGACGGCTTCCTGTTCCTTGAGTACTGCGCGATCCCACTGCTCGATCAGCATGCGGATTCGTCTGGCGACGAGGAATGATCCGCCTGCCATCCAGGCCTGATCGTCAGTGGGATCAACCCAGACGTGCTGGGCGAGTGCGTTTGGATCTTCCGCCTTGATGTTGGCTGTTCCGTCCTTGAACCCGAACAGATTTCGTGGTGTCGCTTGCGTCGTCGAGGTCGAGGACGTTCGCCCGAACCCGAGTTGCGACCATTTGACCGACGCGGTCCCGAACGCGACTCGCGCGAGGTTGCGGATCGCATGGACGGCAACCTGGGGATCGTTGGCGCACGCTTGGATGGCGATGTCGCCCCCGCTCCGATTCGGGTCGAGGTTGTCCGCTCGGAAGTGGGGGAGATCGAGCAGGGCAGCAGGTTTCTTGTCTGCGAGCCCGAAACGGTCGTCGAAAAGTGACGGTCCGAATCCGATGGTCAGGGTGAGCTGCGACGGCGCGAGATCGAGTGCCTCACCCGTATCGCTCGGTGGCGCGTACGGACCGTCGCCGGTCGCTCCGTCCTCGGTTGCTTCCTGACCCGCCGTCATTCGTTCGGCCATCGCCGTCCACGTCTGCAGCAGCGTGATCAGTTGGTCGCGCGACTTCGTCGTCACATCGAAAGCGACGAAGTGCATGCGATCCTGGGCCGGCGTCGTGATGCCTGCTTGATGCTCGCCGCGGAATGCCACCACGTCTGCGTGATCGGTGCCGGAATTCTCGTCGGCGGTCACCCGCCCGATGACGGCACCGGCACCGGCCAGGACGGCGCCGGCCCCCACCGCGCCGAACAGTCGGCGCCGTGAGACTGCGTGCGGTGCTGCGTTTTCAGCAGCGGGTGTGCCTACTGGTGAATCAGTCATCTACTGTCCCGCGACTACTTCCTGGACCTGGCTGACCTCGGCGGACAGTGCATCGATTTTACGCGAGAGTTCCTGACGCTGCGCCTCGGTGACGGTGTCGTAGTACACGAATCCGTCGCCGACCCGGAACTGCGCCAGAGCGGCGTCGAGGTCGGCGAATCGGTCAGCGATGCGCTGGGCGAGCTCGGGATTACGTTCCTGCAGAATCGGGTTCAGCGCCGCGATTGCTGCTTGCGAACCGTCGACGTTGGCCTGGAAATCCCAGAGGTCGGTGTGCGAGAAAATGTCTTCCTCACCGGTGATCTTGGAAGTCGAGATCTCGTCGAGCAGCCCTTGGGCGTCACCCGCGATCTTGGTGGGATCGATCGTGTAATCGTCGGCGTTCACCTGATCGGCGAGATACTGGATGTCTTCGAGCAGTTGATCGGCGACCGCGTTGGTGTCCGGTTGTAGCCCGGTGACCCACAGATCCTTCTCGAGGCGGTGGAATCCCGTCCAGACCTGACCGGGCTCCAGATCCGCTTCGCGCAGGTCCAGCTTGGGATCGAGTTCGCCGAAGCTCTCGGCTTCGGGTTCGATGCGCTCGTAGTAGGTACGTGCGATCGGGAAGAGTGCCTTCGCCTGGTCGACGTTGCCGGACTGGACGGCGGCGACGAACTGAGCTGCGGTGTCCTGCAGCGCGACGATCTGGCTGCGGATGTACCTCCGGTAGCCGTCGGCAGCTTCGGCGAGTTGGCCGCTCTCGTCGGTGGCCGCCTGCGAATCGCCCGTGACGACGAAGTCCTGACGGATGCCGGTTCCGACCATGCCCGGCTTGCACGCGAGTTGATAGGTCGCAGCCTCGGGGAGGGAGACGATCAGCTGCCGGGTAAGGCCGGGGCCGATGTTCTCGACTTCGCCCATCGCTCGATCGCCCTCGGCGAAGACGTAGAACTCGGTGACCTTCGAGCCGTTGTTCGTCACCTGGAACGTCGAACTGCCAGTGGTTCCAGTGGTGGCACTGACGTCACACGAATCGTCGGTGGCCGTGACGACGATGTCGCCGTCGCTCGCGGTCGTCTTCTCGGTGCATGCGGCGAGGGAGAAGGGAAGTACCGCGGCCGTGGCCAGTACGAGGGTGGATTTACGCATGTCGGCAATGCCTCTCAGGATTTTTCGGGAACGTGTGTGTCGTGCGCAGGCGGGGTTGTCGGTTCCGATGGGCTCGACGGAAGGGGACGTAGGAAGAGCGCGAGGACGACTACGAGGTAGACGACCCATGCGACGGCTTGAAGGACGGTCGGGTCCGGGCGGAAGTTGAAGATTCCGGCGAGGACGGTGCCGTACCAGGTCGACGGGTCGTAGCCGGGTGTCAGGTTGAACGCGAGATTCGAACCGCCCGGCAGGACGTTTCCGGTCTGCAGAGCGCGAACACCGTACGAGAGGATTCCGGCGGCTACGACGATGAGGAAGATCGCCGTGTACCGGAAGAAGGTCGTCAGGTTGAGACGGAGGGCGCCGAAGTACATGGCGACGGTCAAGACGGCGGCCAGGAGAATTCCGAGGAGCAGTCCGACCAACGGCCAGGAGCTGCCTGCGGTGTTCTCGGCGTAACCGACCATGAGCAACGCAGTCTCGACGCCTTCACGACCGACCGCGAAGAACGACAGCGACAAGATGGCGACGGGTCCGGCGATCAACGCCTTCTCCATCCCCGCTTTCAGATCTCCGGAAATGTTTTTGGCGGCCGTGCGCATCCACAAGACCATGATCGTGACGATGACGACGGCGATCAGGGAGGCAACGCCCGCGATGATCTCTGCGGTCAGGCCGTCGACCGTCGACGTTCCGTAGTGGATCGCGAAGAAGATGATCGCCACCATCGCGACGGCGATCGCGACGCCGAGCCACACCCATTTCAGTGCGTCCTTGCGCTGGGCCTTCACGAGGTAGGCGGCGAGAATCATCACCACGATGCCCGCTTCGAGGCCTTCGCGCAGACCGATCAGGCCACTGCCGAATAGCTGGGTGGCAACTGATGGTGTGCTCGCGGCAGCGAGTACCGACACGGGCACGGGCGACTCCTGACTGAGTGAGTGCGACAGCTTCTGACGAACGCATGAGGCTAGGCCAGCCTTAACTCAGAAGAAGATACTCCATCATCGACGGCGAACCATGCTCTCACCTGTACTTTTGCTGTTCTTTACCAATGGATTCGGGAGTACTTCGCTCGCATGTGGATGATGGAAGGGTGTACCGAACTCCCGCAGCCCGCAGAAGTCCCCGGCGTCTCTCGCGAGCCGTAGCAGCAGTAGCTGCCGGAACAGCCTTGCTGGGCGCAGGCGTCGTGGCTTGCGGATCGAACGAACCGAAAGTAGCCATTCCGGAGGGCATACCCCCAGGTACCGGCTCTCCGACGCCGCCGATCGACATCAATGCTCCCGGCCGCAGTGCTGATCAACTCGCCGACTGGGCAGCGGGATTGTCGGACGACATCGGGATCGGGACGACGGCACTCGAGGCCTACGGGTACGCCGCTGCGGTCATGGCCGAGACTCTTCCCAGCTGCGGAATCGGGTGGACAACTTTGGCCGGTATCGGCAGCGTCGAGAGCCGCCACGGGACCTACGACGGCTCGTCGGTCGACGCGTTCGGCCAGGTTGCTCCGATCATTCGGGGAATCCCTCTCGACGGTGGCCCGGGAGTTGCCGAGATCCCCGACACCGACGGCGGGGCGATGGACGGCGATCCAGTGCACGACCGTGCGATGGGGCCCATGCAGTTCATCCCCGAGACGTGGCTCAAATGGGGAGTCGACGCCAACGGCGACGGCCGGGTGGACCCCGACAACATCGACGACGCTGCCCTCACGGCCGCCCGCTACCTGTGTGCACGCGGGGGAGACCTCACTTCCGCTGCCGGATGGCAGCAGGCACTGATGGCGTACAACCTCTCGGGCGACTATCTCGCGCTCGTTCGTGATCGTGCGTCGGCGTATTCAGTCGGGGTACGGCCGGACTGACGGTGATCGATCCGCAGGTCGGACCCGTGACCGCGCGTCGATAAAGAAGCCTTCGGCCCGTGCGGTTAGGCTGTGTGCTGGCACTACAGAGGTGCTGGCACTGCAGAGGCCCAGCCGCGATCGTGGTCCTCTTTCGACCGGAGGGGTCGGAGCCCAAGTGTCAAGCACGCAGAGCGTGCCCCAATGCGAAGCCCATTCGAAGGAGAACCACACAGTGGCCAGTATTGAGCAGGTCGGAGCTCGCGAGATCCTTGATTCCCGTGGTAACCCCACGGTTGAGGTCGAGGTTCTGCTCGAAGACGGAAGTTTCGCCAGGGCTGCGGTGCCGTCCGGCGCTTCGACCGGTGAGCACGAAGCCGTCGAACTGCGCGACGGTGGCGCGCGCTACGGCGGCAAGGGCGTCGAGAAGGCCGTGGAGGCTGTGCTCGGCGAGATCGCTCCTGCCATCATCGGCATCGACGCGACCGAGCAGCGCACAGTCGACCAGGCGCTGCTCGACGCAGACGGCACCCCGGACAAGTCCCGCCTCGGCGCAAACGCTTTGCTCGGTGCCTCGCTTGCCGTCGCTCGCGCCGCTGCCGAGTCCTCGGGCCTGGAGCTGTTCCGTTACGTCGGTGGCCCCAACGCTCACGTACTCCCCGTCCCGATGATGAACATCCTCAACGGTGGCGCACACGCCGACACCGGTGTCGACGTCCAGGAATTCATGGTTGCGCCCATCGGCGCACCGAGCTTCAAGGAATCGCTGCGCTGGGGCACCGAGGTCTACCACTCCCTGAAGTCGGTTCTCAAGGAGAAGGGCCTCTCCACCGGTCTCGGTGACGAAGGCGGATTCGCTCCGGACGTCGCGGGTACCAAGGAAGCACTCGACCTCATCACGATCGCCGTGAACAAGACCGGCCTCAAGCTGGGTACCGACGTCGCGCTCGCTCTCGACGTCGCCGCCACCGAGTTCTACACCGACGGCACCGGCTACAAGTTCGAGGGCATGAACCGCACGGCGGCCGAGATGGCGGCGTTCTACGCCGACCTCATCGACGCATACCCGCTCGTCTCCATCGAGGATCCGCTCGACGAAGACGACTGGGACGGCTGGGTTGCGCTCACCGATCAGATCGGCAACAAGATCCAGCTCGTCGGCGACGACCTGTTCGTCACCAACCCCGAGCGTCTCGAAGAA